>CACYXH010000050.1 GCA_902778245.1 uncultured Lachnospiraceae bacterium
ATCCATATGTAGAACCCCATACCAAATGTAATCTGTTATGAGTATACCACACTTGGGAGAAATTTTCACCATTTTTCAACTAACATTGGAAAGAACCCAGTTTTTAACCACCCTTTGTCAATGATATATCACTAGTTTATCACATTTTTTAAAGTTAGTGAAGTATCACTAATACAGTTCTAAACATTATTTTATTATTTATGTAAATCATATGATATTGGGGCTAAAAGTATTTTGCCCCGACTGATACCAGGAGTTGCATATGGATACACGGGAAGCTATTGCCAATCGAATATTACAATTATGTTCTGAGAGAAATTGGACCCCAAATCATCTCAGCAATGTCGCTGCCGTTCCTCAGGCTACGATTAAAAGCATCTTAAATGGTGAAAGTAAAAATCCCGGAACGGTCACAATTTAAGAAGCTTTGCGATGGTTTTGGTATCACTCTTGGGGAATTCTTTGCAGTACCCATATTTGATGCATTAGAACAGGAAATAAAATAAATTGAAAAAGGCTGTGAGAGTGCAGACCCCACACTCTCACAGCCCATGATATCTAAATCTTGTTATTTTATGTTCTCTTCCCTGATCAGCTTGTACACTGCCGTATTCTGGTACGCCAGTGTCTCATTGTGGGCGAATGCCACGATCCCCTCTACCGGGGCCAAAATTTCCTGGAGGATCTGACCCGTGTAGGGTTCCCGGATCCTTGCCAGCCGCTGTCCCTTTTCCACCTCATCTCCCGCTCCGGCTTCTTTTTCAAAGAAACCGGCGCACTCGGTCCGCACATTAACAAAATCCTGACTTTCCACGACTCTGGAGATATATCCCTCGTAACCTTTATATGTAATCACACCCTGTTTGGAAAGGAAGTTCAAGACTGCATCCACCGCCTGCTTCGCGCTCTGTTTGTCAATTTCCCTGGTGCTGGTGGTGTAGATGGAAAATGCATCCGTATCACAGATCTGCCAGTTGTAGTTCAGCGTCGCTGTGTCAAAGGGCCTGGGATTATGCAATACCACAAAGGGAAGGCCAAACTGTTTCGCCAGTTCCACATTTTCATTCCCGGTCTTCATGGTCCGAACCTGCGGCACAAAGTTTCCCGGCATATAAAAGGAGGCAAACTGGATTCCAAAACGGTAATCCTTGATTTTTTCAAAGATTCCTCCCGCGATCCGCTGGGTCGTCTCTCCCAGGGCATACCCTGGGAACATACGGTTAATATCCGTATTATCAATGGTCCAAAAACGCTTTTTGGTATTTACCGAATAAGGGTTCCCGCAGGGAACGACCAGGATTTCATGTCCGGAAACCAATCTGCCCTTCTGCTCCAGCTTTTGCAGTCTTTCAAGCAAAAGAGAGCAGACATAGATCTGCTGATATTCATTGCCCCGCATACTTCCCATAATGCAGACAGATTTTTCGCCCTCACCAAACCGATATCCCGTCACACGGAAATCATCGCGGTATAATGATTTGATTTCATAAAGTATTTCCTGTCTCAAAGTATTCTCTTCCTCTCATTTCGTAAAAGCAAATTACAATGCTTCCTTTTTCATGATCCTTCCGACCAGAGATCCTTCTTCTACCACCGGATATTCCCGGATCGTGAACAGCCAGCCATCGCCGGGAGCCCTGATTTCTGATAAAACTTCTCCGGTCAGAGGGTTGACGATCGTTCCTATCTGTTCTCCCGTCTCAACCATGGATCCATGCTTCTTATCTTTCAGGAAGATGCCGGATTCGGGCGCGTTCAGATAATATACATCCTCTCCGCATTCATCGTAGCTGACAATCGGCGTTCGAAGCTTTGGTACTGTCCCGCTCCATATTCCCCGTTCACTCATGAGAGAAATAATACCATCCGCCAGCTGGTCTCCGTATTCCTTCGTAATGCGCATCCCCACACCCATCTCCACCACCAGAGTGTGAATGTCCCTGCTGTTTAAGCTGTAGGCAAATGTGGATTCCAATACCGTACTTGCCCCATGCACCCAGATCAGATCCACATTGGATCTTTTAGCTATGGGAACCAGCACATCCCGGTGCAGCTCATTGATCCGTATCTGGGGTACTTCCGTCAAAAAGATATTGCTGGCGTGGATATCCAGACACAGATTCGTTCCCTCCATGTCCTTCATGATCTCCGCAGCAATGTATTCATTCATATCGCCGGAATGATTGCCCGGAAAGATCCGGTTCATATCCAGGTCAAAGGCAGGAATGCCTCTTGTGATATTATCAATTCCAAAGGGATTCATTGCGGGATAGATATCCACGATACCTTTCAAATTCTCCGGTTCCCGGGCGATGCGCCTGGTAAGTTCATAACAGACATACTGCCCTTCCAGCTCATCTCCGTGGATCCCCGTCACAATTCCTATTCTTTTTCCCTGGGCTTCCAGCTCCTTTGCGGACGTTCCCTCCGGCATCATCCGATGCTTTTGTATTTTTAATTTCTCATCCACCGGCAATTGCGCCTGTGCGATAGTGATCACCTGTTCTGTCATCTCATCCTCTTCTTTGCTATTTATCGTTTACCACGACACGGATTTCCTGCTTCTGTGAACCGCCGCCGGTAAATACGCCCTGATTAATCGTACAGTCCCGGGCATCCCTGCCCCGGGAAATCGCAATGTAAGTATCATCCACCATCCGGTTGTGGGTGGGATCCATGGGAATCCAGCTTTTCCCGTCGCTGACCTCGATCCATGCATGGGTCGCCCCTTCTCCCATTAGCATTCCGGCAATGTAGCGGCATGGAATCCGTTCCAGCCTGCACAGAGCCAGCAGGATATGCGCATAATCCTGACAGACGCCTGATCCCCTGCAGAACGCTTCTTCCGCCGTAGTATTTACGCCCGTAACTCCCGGCTCATATTGAAATTTGCCGTAGAGTCCGTCCATCAGATCCTTTACGTGCTCCACAACATTGGCGGAAGCATTTTTCCGAAGATCCCGGTAGAACGACTCCAGTCCTAAGCCCGCTTTCGTGAGCGCGGTCTGATATCGATACATGCCGATCCGGTGCGCAGGGAGAGCCGGAAGATAATTCTCTGCGCAAACCTGCGCTTCCCCGGTCACATCCACTGAAAAATGATCATGCTCCGTCCTGGCGATTCCATAGATGCACTTATTGCCGTAGGAATCCACTTCCTCACTGCTGTAATGTTTCGGATAAATCTCCACACGTTCTTCCAGGATCCTCTGCCTGATGTCATGAAACGGTCTGCACCGCAGCGTAAAATGATGATCGCAAGCCGGAAAATCAAAGGTCAGCTGCATATGATATTGAAACTGTAATGTTCGCATGATCGATCACTTATCCTCTTCCAGCTCAAACAATGTCTCCAGTTCCCGAATGATCGTTTCATAGTCCAGAGCATTTACTTCCACCAGATAATTCAGATGAGCCAGTTTTCTCTTGTTATATCTTAATCCGGTGCGGTTGATCCGGAAGTTGAACCGGTTCATCTCTCTGCGGATCTCAGCGGACTCCATCCGCATCCGGGAATACAGATCGATCCTCTCAAGCCTCTTGCCGAATTTGATAATGCTTCGGATGCTTTCACTGTCGATACTGTCATCCACAATGCCCCAGAACGCCACAATATTATCCCTCACACGCTGCAGCTGGATCAGTGGGGCGTCCGATGTTTTGGCCCTGTTCATGGCATATACTGCCAGCTGGATATAAGCCAACGTTTCACTGCCGATCTCCTCCCGGAGAACAATAGCATTGTCATAGGCGCGCATCAGATTAGAATAGATGGAATTGGGGTTCTCTTCATCAAAACAATAACGCCTGGAAAAATCATCCTTGGAAGTGTAAATATTGGGAATATCCTGCTTTCTGCAAAAATCCTCGTATTCCTCTGTCTTCAGATCGATCATTGAGTCAAAATGGTCCTCGAAGATCTTCAGGGTCGTATACACTCTTTCACTGTATCTTCCCAGCCAATATAACTGATCGCTGTGTTCCGCCGAAATAATTGCCATCTTTGCGCACCTCCTATTCTGCCATTACCCAGGTATCTTTAAATCCGCCTCCCTGGGAGGAATTTACAATAAAGGAGTCCGGATTCCTGGAAAATCTGGTCAGCCCGCTCTTCCAGACCATGGGTTCATCCGCCATCAGAACAAACGCCCTAAGATCCGCCTTGCGCGGCGTTACCTCTCCATTTTCGTAGATATCAATATCCAGAAAATCAATGACCTCCTGAGCAATAAACCGTCTGGGTTGCTCTTTTAGCAGTGCCAGGAAATGTTCTTTTTCCTCTCTTGTCAGCTTATTTCCAAAAACAATACCGTAGCCGCCGGCTTCCGCCACATCCTTCAGCACCAGACTGTCGAAATGCTCCAGCACATAGTCCATGTCTTCCTTATAATACGGCAGATAAGTAGGCGCATTCTGCAAAACCGCTTCCTCCCCCAGATAATACTGGATCATTTTCGGTACAAAATAATAGATTCCCTTGTCATCCGCCACGCCGTTGCCCGGAGCATTCAGCAATGCAACATTTCCTTTGCGGTATATATCATAGATATGGGGTATTCCGATCACCGACTCTTCATTGAAATTCATTGGATCCAGGTATTCATCGGAGATACGGCGGTACACAGCCCCCACCGGTTCTTTCTTTCCTGAATAATCAATAAAGTAGAGGTGGTCATTTTCCACCACCAGTTCACTTCCGGTTACCAGATGGGCTCCGGTCTTCTCCGCCAGATAAGAGTGTTCAAAGTATGCCGCATTATAACGGCCGGGGGACAGTATCACCGTGTGTCCTCCCGTATTCACATGATCCATGGTCCTGCGCAGAAGTTTCGCGTAATTCCGGTTATCCTCAATGGCATTTTTTTCAAACGTAATGGGGGTGCTTCTGCGGCACAGTTCCCTGGCGATCATGGGATAAGAAGCTCCGGAAGGAATTCTAAGATTATCTTCCAATATATACCACTGCTTATCCTTCCCCTGCACCAGATCGATGCCCGATATATGCGAATAGATTCCCTTTGGGGGCATCACTCCTTCGCACTGCGCGAGATAACCGCTGCCGGCATAAATGAATTCCTCCGGCACAATACCGTCCCGTACGATCTTTTTGTCACCATAAATATCTTTGATAAATTCGTTTAAAGCCAATACCCTCTGCTTTAAACCCTTTTCAAGAAAGGCAAATTCCTGTTTTTCAATTACTCTGGGAATCATGTCAAATGGGAATAACTGCTCTTTAAACACGTTATTCTTGTAAATGCCGAATTTCACGCCGTACCGGGCCAGCAACTCGTTTACCGTATCAGAATAGCCAAATAGTCTCTCCGTTTCCATAACACACTCCTGCCTTTCTCTTCGCATGGTGAACGTCCCAATAATGGAACAAAAGTGTGCTTCGCACACTCCGCGATCAATAATTTTGGCAGCACAGCTTTTGCTTTGCGCGCGTAGCTGCGCATCCTTTGCCCGAAGGGCTTTCTCGTATAGGAGACGAAGTTTCCTATACGAGAAAAAAGACGTTCTACGACCTGCGGTCATAAAACGTCTTCGTTTTGATCTCTTCAATTAATGCAAGTATACAATTGCAACATCTGATTGTCAAGCCAAAAAGTTTCCTTTCTATTTCTTAAATTTTCAAAGTTATTTCAAACTCCATTGCCGTTTTCCCCCGGTTATGTTAGACTACTTCCAGAAGTCTAAATTCTATTTTACATAAGGGGAGAATATACAAATGAACGAAAACTACGATGAAGATCTGGAGTACCAGCGCGCTGCCGAGGAGCGCAGAAAGCGCAGACAGCAAAGACGCCGTCACGAGAGAAATATGAAAATCGCTTTCTTTGCCGGAATTGCGGTTGTTATCCTGGCCGCCGCCTTTCTTATCTACTACTTTGCAGGTAAAAAAAATGGCAGTCTGTTCTCAGGATTGACCGGAAACGGCCCGTCCACTGCTACATCTTCCGCCGGGACCATCCAGCAGCAGACAGAAGCGCCGATCCAGGTAATAACGGAGGCTGAGACTGAAGCGGCGGAAACACCATCGGCTGCCGAGGCTATGGCGCAAACAGAGGCACAGACCGATGAACCCTCGGCAGATGCAGGTACGGAGGTTCTGCTGGAACAGGCAAAACAAATGGCCATGGGTTATGATTATGACGGCGCCATTGAACTTCTGAAGACGATACCGGGCTATGAAGCCGACAGTGCAGTTACGGCCGCCGTCAGTGACTTTGAAAAATCCAAGGAGGCTTGTGTGCCCGTGGATGTCACCACCGTTTCCCACATTTTCTATCACTCGCTGGTGAATGATCCCGGCAGTGCCTTTAATGCAGCGGTGCTTGGTCAGAGCGCGGTGGATGGTATGAACGCCTGGATGACCACCGTAGAAGAATTTGATAAAATTACTCAGGCTATGTATGACAATGGTTATGTGTTCGTGCGGCTGCGGGACCTCGTGGTGGAAACCACGGATGAAAACGGAAACGTTCACTTTGCGCCTAACACCAATCTTTTGCTGCCGCCGGACAAAAAAGCTCTGGTACTTTCCGTTGATGACCTGAGTTATTACCATTCTTATGAAGCTGCCAGCTTCCCCGACAAACTGGTACTGGATGAAAACGGCAAGGTAAAATGCCACTATGTAAAACCGGACGGCAGTGAGGAAGTAGGGGACTTTGACGTGGTTCCGCGCCTGAACTCTTTCCTGGAGGAACATCCCGACGGAGCCTACAAAGGCGCCAGAGGTATGATCGCCCTTACCGGTTACAACGGTGTCTTCGGCTACCGCACTGACATCGACTACAAAGTGAAGGAAAATCTCATGTCCGACCAGGCGAAATGGCTGGAGGAACATCCGGAGTTTGACTGGGATGCGGACGTGGCAGAAGCCACGAAAATTGCGGACGCCCTTAAAGAAGAGGGTTGGGAATTCGCCAGCCACACCTGGGGACATCTGAGCGTAACTTCCAAGACCGCCGAACAGCTTAAGGTGGACAATGAAAAGTGGGTAAATACCGTGCAGAATATCGTAGGTCCGGTGGATACCATTATCTTCGCCCACGGCAATGATCTGGGAAGCTGGGAAGGCTACACCGATGACAACGAAAAATATCGCTACTACAAGGACGCAGGCTACAATTTCTTCTGCAACGTGGACAGTCTGAATCCCTACTGGGTGCAGATTACTGACAATTATGTGCGCCAGGGCCGCATTGATCTGGACGGCTACCAGCTTTATCAGGCCAGCATTGGAGCTACCACCGTTCTGGACGGGTTCTTCACCGCGTCTGAAGTGTTTGACTACAGACGGCCGACGCCGGTAGTGGCCAACGGGGAATCTTAAGCAGCGGTAGTAAATTTACTTTGACCGCAGTATATTATAGTATCTGATGCCAAGACCAAAAGGAGAATCCTTTTATGACTGTCAAACACGTTTTTCACCGCATCTGCCTGCTGCTGTCCGTTTTCTTCCTTTTCGGAATAGTCACAGTACCTGTCCGGGCGGAGGAAAACGAAAGCAAAAAGGAGCTGAAAATGAAGACAACTTCTCTCGTAATGATCGGCGATAGTTCTCATAAATTAAAGCTGAGCAAGACCAATATCACCGGTCAGGTGGTCTGGAAGAGCAGCAATCCCAAAATCGCCACCGTAAACAGCAAGGGGAAAGTAAAGGCAAAAAAGAAAGGCAAGGTCACCATCACCGCTGAGGCGGACGGGTGCCGGGCCACCTGCAAGATCAAAGTCATAACGGCCCAGCTGAGCGCCGCCGACCTGACTTTGAACAGAGGCAAAAGCAAAACCCTCAAAGTGATCGGCACTTCCAAAAAAGTAACCTGGAAAAGCAGCGATCCCACCGTTGCCACCGTGAGCAGCAAAGGAAAAGTGAAAGCAAAGAAAAAGGGATCGGCTAAAATTACTGCTGCTATCGGTGCCAGCACTTTGACCTGCAAAATTACGGTGAACACCACAAAATGGGATGATATCCTGGACAGCTATCAGAATGATGATTCCACCAACCAGCTTCTGTTTGTAAAGTATACCGGCGGTTCCAAAGCCAAAGTCATCCTGTACAATAAAGATAACGGAAAATGGAAAAAAATCCTCTCCTGCAGCGGAGAGGTTGGAAAAAACGGTATTGATAAACAGCGGGAAGGCGATAAGAAAACGCCCACCGGGATCTTCAACCTCACCCATGGCTTTGGTATTAAGAAAAACCCCGGCACGAAAGTACCCTATGTGAAAGTAAACAACAATCTCTACTGGTGCGGAGATCAAAATTATTACAATCAGTTGATCGATATTACGAAAAAGCCCCACAACTGCACCGGGGAGCATCTCATCGATTATACCCAGTGCTACGCTTACGGTATGTTTCTGGATTATAACAAGGAATGTATCCCCGGCAAAGGTTCCGCTATTTTTCTGCACTGCAAAGGAAACAGCGGCTACACCGCAGGGTGCGTCGCTGTCAGCCAGGAAAATATGATCAAAATACTGCGCAGCGTGGAGCCGGGCGCTAAAATCTGCATCTATCCTCTGTAGCGCTATTTCTCCAGCGTCCTGGCGCATTCTTCCAGCCAGGATATAATCTCGATATGCTGGGGACAGACGCTCTCGCACTGTCCGCACTGGATGCAGGCGGATGCTTTACTCTTATTGCCGGTATGCCAGCTATACTGCCGGACAGCGTTTTCCCGCTGCCCATAGATCAGATCCAGATTCAGAGAGGAGAAAATTTCCGGGATCGGGATTTCCATAGGACAGCCCGGTGTGCAGTAATGGCAGGAGGTACAAGGAATCTGCCTGATCTGCGTCAGGACTTTCATGGCCTCCTTCAGCACTGCGTTTTCTTCTTCATTGAGCGGCTGGAATGTTTTCATATAGGAAAGATTGTCCTCCATCTGCTCCAGATTGGACATTCCGCTAAGCACCGTCAAGATCCCTTCCTGGGAAGCTGCGAAGCGGATCGCCCAGGAAGCGGGGGACGCGCTGCTGTTGGCTTCCCGAAGCAGCTGTGCGATCTTCTCGGGCGGCGCTGCCAGAGTTCCGCCTTTCACCGGTTCCATGACCACGACAGGCTTTCCATGCTTTCGGGCTACCTCCAGACATGCTCTTGACTGCACGTTAAAGCTCTCCCAGTCCGCGTAATTGATCTGCAGCTGCACGAACTCCACATCCGGATGTTCCGTCAAAATCTGATCCAGGATCTCCGGCTTATCGTGAAAAGAAAATCCGTAGTGCCGGATCCGTCCCTTTTCTTTCATCTCCTTTACAAATTCCCACAGATGGTATTTCTCATTGGCCGCAAGCCGGTCCGCACTCAGAGCGTGCAGCAGATAAAAGTCAAAGTAACCTGCACCGGTCCGCTGCAGGCTGATCTCCAGCTGCTTTTTGGCCGTAGCTTCATCCACACAGCCCTGGGCGGTCACATTCAACTTGGTAGCCAGATAAAAGCTGTCCCGGGGATGGCGCTCCACCAAAGCCGCTCTCGCTGCCTCCTCCGAAAGCCCGCCATCGTACACATATGCAGTGTCGAAATATTTCATTCCTGCTTCTAAAAACAGATCTACCATACGGCTGGTGTACTCGATATCAATATGTACCCCATCCTCCAATTTCGGCAGGCGCATCAGACCAAACCCCAGTTTCGGCATATTTTCCACAAATACTTTATCCATGGCTATCCCCCTTCAAAATAGAACCCTATATAACTGATTGCGATCATGGATGAATTTCTGCTTAACCCATGCGATACAATGCTTCCAGCGCCACCAGGATTTCATTCTTCTCACCCTGCGCTGCCGCATCCGCCCCATCTTTGTAAGAAGCAACCCCTTCCTTGATGTCCTTTTTCCACTCCACCACTACATTCAGGATCCCGGCGGTGCGGATTCCCCGGACAGCCCCCACTGCAAAGAGAGCTGCCGTCTCCATGTCTGACGCGTAGACGCCTTTCTCTGAATAATGTTCGTCCAGCTGAAGTTTTCTCTTCAGATACAGGGCATCGTGGGATCTGGTAGGTCCGATATCATATGCAAATCCCAACTCCTTCACGGCCTCCTCGCAGGCATTTAACAATGCCGGATCGGCCTTTGCATACTCAATCTCCTGCTCCGTGCAACAATTCCTGTTTTTCACCTCCGGGCTGGCATAGCGAAAATAGTCCGTGTAGGTCTGACTGGTCCCATCGTCACAGACTGCCTTATCGCAAAGCACCAGCTGTCCCAGGGAAAGATGCTGCTGCAGCGCTCCGCAGCTTCCTATGCGGATCATATCTGTGACTCCGATATCTGCCAGCTCTTCCACGCAGATAGCTGTGGATGGTCCACCCATACCGGTGGAAATGGCAAGTATCCTCTTTCCTCTGTAACTTCCCGTGATGCTCTTATATTCCCGGTTGAATGCCTCTTCTCGGACATCCGTAAGGTAGGACGCGATAACATTCACCCGTGCGGGATCGCCCGGAAGAATAGCGGCTGTCGCCCCAATACCAGGATCGAGCTGAATGTGCGGCATTTTTTCCATAAGAATCCCCTTTCCTCTATGCGTTTTTTATAAGCTGCTTATAGAAGCGCTGATTAAACCCCCGTTTCCTCAGCTGCTTTCAATTTCTGAGTCTGCTCGATCTCCATGATCATATCCACCCGTGTCTGGTGACGTCCACCCTGAAATTCTGCCTGCAGCCATTCATCTACGATCATCTTTGCCATCTCCGGACCGATCACCCGGGCTCCGAAAGCGATGATATTGGAATTATTATGCTGTTTAGACAGTTTTGCGGAATAAGGCTCACTGCAGACACAACACCGGATCCCATCCACCTTATTCGCTGCCAGAGAAATCCCGACGCCAGTACCGCAGATCAGAATGCCTCCATCCACCTCACCGGAAGCCACCATTTTTGCTACCTTATATCCACTCACCGGATAGGCAAAACTCTCAGGGCTGTCCGTTCCCGCGTTGATCACTTGATATCCCTTGTCCTGCAGGTAAGCAATCAATTCCCTTTTCATCTCCACAGCTGTGTGGTCATTTCCGATTGCCAGTTTTTTCATCTCAATTCCTCCCTCGTACGTTCATCCCCTATATGCTGTTATAGTCATTGTACTTCGAAACAGATATTTATTCAAGCCTGCATCTGGGTTCTCTAGAAAACTTCAGCTTTTGTTCCGCGCGCGAAGCTGCGGATCCTTTGCCCGAAGGGTTTAAAAAACACACCGGCAAAGGATCTTCTCCGCTTGCCGGTGTGTTGATTTTATAATTTTACTTCTATGCCTTTCTTATTCGTTCTTTCCGTTTACTGAATCCACAATGAGCTGCTGCATCTCCTCTTTTCTTTTTCCCAGTGCAAAAGCCAACTCAGAGTAAAGGTAATCTTCGGCCAGTTTAAAGTAGCGTTCATCCGTAGAAGTGCTTTTTTTCCCCTGGGCGTCTCTACGCTGTCTGCGCATATACATGTTCTTTATAATGCTGACCAAAGCCTCCGGCTCACCGCTGCGAATTGCTTCCTTATATTTCTGTTCCCGCTGCTTTTCATCTGTGATCCAGGCTTCTTCTATCTGTGGTATCTTCCGAATAATATACCAGGCCTCCTCCTCACTCATCACTTTCCGAATATCTGTACTTTCCTTGTCTGTAGGAACGTAAAATTTTGTCCGATTTTCATCCTGAGGAATTAATAGATAATATAACCTGTTTTTATCCACACTCGGCATATCCAGATGCATGATATCTTCCACTTTGCATATGCCATTGTTGATCTTAACGACATAATCACCAATTTGATACATTTAAAATCACCTCTGCTTCTCCATAGCCGAACTTCTTCTATTGATCCTAAGCTTCTATATGATTATATCAAATTTAACTTTTAATTCGTAAGAAGAATTTAAGCCATGGAAAAACTTTGGCTATTTTATACTACAACTGGCGGTATTCTATTTGTGCATATTTACTATTTATATGTTTTCTCTCTGAATGTTTGCCACCTCTTCAACTGCTGGAACTCCTTTTTGCAGCCCGGTTACATGGATGTTGCGGTTCACTTTCGCATCGTAGGTATCCGCTTTGATTATCTCTCCCAGGTCAATGCCTGTAGTTTCTTTCATTGATGCAAATAGTTTTGCCATCACAGCAGGTACATTACCGGCCACACTGTCCACACCGTTTCCGTCGCCGCCGCCGATGATCGTGATCTTATCAATCTGCTGCAAAGGCTCTGCAATCTTCCCGGCAATTTCCGGTAGAACGTTGATGAGCATTTCCGCCATGGCAGCATTGTTATATTTCTGATAGGCCTCGGCTTTCTTTTCCATACCTTCCGCTTCTGCCAGCGCCTTTGCCTGAATGGCTGCGGCTTCCGCCTCACCTCTGGCCCGGATACCCTCTGCTTCTTTTAACATAGCTACCTTTTCCGCCTCTGCCTGTGCTTTTTTCGCCTCTGCGTCACGCTCAATCTCGAACTGTTTTGCCTCTGCGTCCTTCTGACGGCGATAGAGATCTGCGTCAGCTTTCTGCTGTGCGGCAAACTTTTCAGCCTCTGCTTTCTTTTTGATCTCAGCTTCTAAAGCTTTCTCCGTTACTTCCACCTGGCGGGCTTTCAGTTCCACTTCCCGCTCCTGTCTGGCGATATCCGCGTTGACCGTGGCTGCCTCTACTGTCTTCCTCTGTTCCTGCTGCTGAATACTGTAAGCCGCGTCCGCCTCTGCCTTCTTCGTATCCGAGAGTCTCTTCAGTTCCGACTGCTTGATGGACAGTTCATTGTTCTTTTCTGCAATCACCGCTTGGGCCTTCACCCTTGCGTCATTGGACTGCTTGTCCGCCTCGGCCTGGGCAATGGCAATATCGCGATCTGCCTCGGCCTTTGCGATGGCTGCCTCTTTTTTGATCTTTGAGGTATTGTCCATACCCATATCCTCGATCAGCCCATTGCGATCTATCACATTCTGGATATTGCAGGAGATAATCTCCACACCTAGTTTTTTCATATCCACCTGAGCCTTCGTCTGAACTTCGTTTCCGAAAGCATCTCGGTTATTATTGATATCCTTCAGAGACATTGCTCCGATGATCTCTTTCATATTACCCTGCAAAGAATCCTGAAGGTCATTGACGATATCCTTGCTGTTCTTATTCAGGAAGTTTCTCATCGCCAGCTTGATCATATCCGGCTCTGTACTTACACGTACCTTAACTACCGCGTCCACCTTAATGTTGATAAAATCCAGTGTCGGGATATAATCTTCCGTCTTCACGTCGATGGTCACCTGTTTTAAAAGCAGCTTATCCATCCTCTCAAGAAATGGAATTTTGATTCCCGCGCGTCCGATCAATATTTTCGGCTCCTTTTTAAACCCGGAAATGACATAGGCAGTGTCTGGCGGAGCTTTCACATAGCCGGAGGCCAGAATAGCCAGCAAAGCAATAATTGCTATTATTCCTAAAATCATTGGTAACGTAATAAACTCAAATCCCATCATAACTTGTAACCTTTCCTTCCTTTTCACTCTGTAAAATATATGTTCCAATTTATTCTCTTAAATGTTCTTGCCCTTCCATTGGCCTCACCTCTTCTCTGTTCAGGAGTAGATTCAAGAACGACGAATTCCTAACGCAGCCCCGGCATAAACCACGCAAAAAAGAGACCTTTATTACAGCGTAATTACTGTAATAAAAGTCTCGCGCTTTTCATTCGATACGGATATGCCCCAGGTTTCCTCCCCTGCCCTGCACATCGTTCTGACGATTTCGAATCACCTTATGGTGTAGGCTACTCCCTCTTATTTATGTGCAACTATATCACTTTGTGATTCTTTTGTCAAGCATCTTCAGAAATCCTTAAGGATTACTCCGGGAAACGTATCTTCATATAGGCCTTGATGGCTTCCACACAACCCTGGAATCCCAGACGCTCGCTGTTCAGACACAGGTCATAATTTCTGGCATCGTTCCACACCTGTCCGGTATAATAATGATAATAATCCGCACGATATTTGTCTGTTTTCTGGATATACTTCTCCACATCTCTGCCGCTGTGCGCCCCGCGCTCAATAGCCTGCTTCAGGCAATACTCCGGCGAAGCATGGACAAACACACTGATGACGTTGGGATTTCCCTTTAATACGTAATCCCCGCACCGCCCGATGATCACGCAAGATTCTGTCTTTGCCAGTTCCTTGATCACCTTTGCCTGGTAATTGAACAAATTCTGATTGGAAATAAAATCCTCACTCTCCGGCGGGATCAGTTCTCCCTTGTACTCTCTGCGCATAATACCAAACAAAGTAGTGTTTTTTAACTTTTCATCCACCTGATTAAACAAGGTCTCATTGATACCGCTGTCCTCTGACGCCAATTTCAGGATCTCACGGCTGTACGCCTTGACCCCCAGATCCTCCGCCAGCATTTTTCCAATGGTCTTTCCGCCGCTGCCATACTGTCTTGCTATAGTGATCACTATGTTCTCCATAAAGCCCCCTCCTTCTGTCCGGTCATCCAAGGGGGTGCCACACCAAATACATAATTTGCATGAATATAGTTTTCTGAGAGCCTCATCATGGGATCGCTATATTTATGCAATAAATACTTCGTGTACTCGCCCCTTCTTTTCTTTATGATAGCACAGATCCCACTCCAATACCAGTACAAAAGCAGCGCAAGATCATAAAAATACTAACTCAGCACCCGGACTACATAGTCCTCATATGCCTGATCATATTCTTCATTGAAGCGCTTATTCTTACCGGAACGCATGCGGGAATAATAGAGATGCTCCTGATCCGCCAGCTCCGGCCTTACCCGCACCACGATAGCAGAACCCACATTGGAGCAGCCGTCCCCAATGCGTTTCATCTCCGACAAAAGGTTAGAATAGCTGGCATCCGAATAAACATTACATTCCCCGCTGCTCATGCGTTTCAAATGGTTTTCTTTCGCAGTGCGCACAATATCGTTTACCACCTCCACCAGGGGTTCAATATGGTAAGCTGATTCGATATTTCTTTTTGCAAAGGCATGTTCTGTATAAGCCAGTATTTTCTCTATCACTTCCTCCAACACCCCAAGTTCTCTCAAGGCAGCTTCTGAATATGCCGTTTCTGATTGAAAATTACTTTGGGCAATATGCGCAATGTGTTCGGCGCAGTCCCCAAGGCATTCAAACTCCTTGATCACCTTGTGATACTCCGCAAGAATCGCCACATGCTGCTGCTCGCCAAGATAAGGAAGCAATTCTACCATATAGCGACTGACACGGTCTGTCAGACGGTCAATATTATCCTCTTCCTCCACGATCTCGTTGTATACATTCTCATCAAAATTTTCTACCAGCTGCAGCGCTTTTTCCAGATTCTCATGAGAAACACAAAACACCGTCAGCAGAAGATCATAACAGCTGCGCAGCGCCAGTGCCGGCGTGTTGTAAAAAGCCGGACTCAGTGCCTCCAGTTTACGCTTATACTTGTCCTCGCTTTCCGGTTCGTCCTTGACGATGCTCCGACTGAGCTTCTCATATACATTCAGCATGGGGAACAGAAGCACAGCGCAGCCCAGGTTAAATACTGTATTGGTATTGGCGATCATACCGGAAGTGACTGTTTTATCCCACAATTCATCCAGGAAACCAAACTGATGAACCACAGTGACTACAGCCAGCACCAGCACCGTCTCGCTCAAATTAAACAAAATATTTACGATACCCACACGCTTAGATTCTGTGTCCGACCCAATAGAACAGACAATTGCTGTGGTAACGCAATCTCCCAGGTAAATACCGACAATCACTGCGTAAATAGCCTTGAAGGTCAACACCCCTGAAGCAGAAAATGCCTGCAGGATACCAATGGTAGCCGAAGAGCTCTGAGGCACAAAAGCCACAGCTGCGCCGGTGAGATATCCAAGAAAAGGATTCGCCCCCAATCCGGTGAACATCTCCAGATTCCGTCAGTGCGTTTACCGCCCTGGTCATATTCAGAAGACCTGAAAAAAGAATACCGAAACCTACCGCAATGTTGCCTATGGAGTTGGAATTTTTAAACTTAAATCCCATGATCAGGATCATACCCAAAATAAGGGCAATGGGCGCCAGAGAAGATGGTTGGAAAATTCGTATCCAGGAAGTCCCCCCTGAGGCATTCAGATCCAACAGCCGGAGGATCTGACCCGTAACAGTAGTACCCACGTTAGCGCCAATAATAATTCCCAGGGACTGATGCAGCGTCAGAATGCCCGCTCCTACAAGCCCTGCCGTGATGACGATGGTTGCCGTAGAGGACTGAATAAGGGCTGTCACCAGCATCCCCAGGAAAAAAGCCTTAAGCGGATTATTCGTCACCTTCTCCATAACCGTCTTAAGAGTTCCCGAAGAACTCACCCGCAGAGAAGTGCCCATGAGACGCATACCATACAAAAACATTGCCAGTCCGCCAAATAAAGTAAGTATATCAAAAAAGCTCATTCGTTTTCTATCCTCTTTTCTCCAAACTGATTTCACGGATTGCTTGATTACTCCACAAGTCTTTTCGTGCAAGCACGAACGCCTTATGACCTTGGCATCATTATGATGTTGGGGTCAAAAGGTCTTTTGCCCCCAACTATGATGCGGAGCGCTCCACACTGAGTGTTCCCGCGCTCCTGAAACATTCGCAATCCGCCA
>CACYXH010000051.1 GCA_902778245.1 uncultured Lachnospiraceae bacterium
AGGTGCTCTGATGCACGCTTTTCGACAGAAATCACACACATCAAAACTGCATAAGGCAAGCGTGACTTGGTTCAAAGGAAAAGTACCAAATGCGGGGTGTCCACGAAAGGTCACCTCGATTTTTTAGCCCCGCACTTGGAACTTTTCTAACTTATTCCTGCGAGCAATGAGTCAAGCGCCGTGCTTACACGAGCATTTGACGAATGCCGCAAGGGTCGAATCCCCCAGCTCTGCTGTGGGGGATTTGACCCTCAAATCAGTTACAACTAATCATATTATAAGAATCCCCACTGTTACTTGACTACTTTTCCTGTTGGCGTTACCCCAATTCGAAGCAACTGTGAATAAGCTTTTCCTGTTTTTTTCTGCACCGCCCTGCAATTTCCTATTGCATACATTCCGGATGCATAATGTGACTTTGAAGTAACCGTAAAAGTATTAGACGCATTATTATAACAGTTCATAGATGTCTGCTTACACTGGCTTGTCTTTCCATTATACAAAAACAACCCTCTCAACACCCACTGCACCATCGTTGCATTATCACTTTTTCTGTATATTCTCCACTGTCGTCCATACTCTACCCT
Source organism: uncultured Lachnospiraceae bacterium (assembly GCA_902778245.1). Taxonomy (GTDB): domain Bacteria; phylum Bacillota; class Clostridia; order Lachnospirales; family Lachnospiraceae; genus Merdiplasma. The sequence goes on from CACYXH010000051.1 coordinate 588, forward strand.
GCTTACTGTCGAAGCAGCCCTTGTTAAAATCGGCTTTGATTCATAATCATTAACTTCCGCGGCATATTCTGTGTCTATATTGTAGTCATTAGTAGCAATCAGATTCATGGATTCAATTCCTGCTTCTGATAATTTTATGCTGTCATCCTGCATAGCAGCTTCAAAATCTGCCTCCAATGCTTCGGCCTCATTGTCTGGTCGCATTGCTTCTTTATCATTCAAAGAACATGGAATTTCTGAAAAATCATCCATTCCCAGACCAATCCCATCTTGCATAGCTAACTCAAAATCCTGCTGCAGTTTTTCATCGCTCACGTCTGCCTGATACTCCGTTGCGAAATCATCATCGCACGTTATTCCCTCATCAAAAGAGTATAAATTCATCGATTCGTCCTCATACACATCTGCCGCATGTACAGACATTACCATTGTCCCCATAAGGGAAATTGTTAATAAAGATAGCATGATTTTTTTCATAATTGTACCATTCCTTTCACTTTTTATTGTTGATGATGTGCCATCTATATAATTCATCGTATTTTTTTGCAAATAGTTATGCTTTTTTACCATTTTTTTAGTCCGATAGTTCTTCCGTTTCATTTAAAAGTTCATATGGCTCCGTCTCCGTATAGAAGCTTCCATCAAATCTTACTTCCGTTACCGTTTCCCTGAAAGAATCCGTACTGCGTATGACATCCCCCACATACACCAATCCTGGGAAATTAATATATGAAGTATCTTCTGAATCATAAAATTCATCGGCCTCTTCCTTTTCTGGATTCCTTTCGTAAAACATTTTTTTATAACCGGCACTTTCATCATCTTCAATTACCGAAATATCATAAATGTCCTGCTCCTCTAACCAATCTCCCAGATCGACCGCAATGAAGGATCCGTCATCTTTTATTTCCGTAACAATCTTTTTGCAGTTTAATTGATCGTAATCAATAAAAATATCGTTTTTACATATGCGGTAAGTATCCTTCCCAATACCCTTAGCTCCTGCCGGAATTGATAAAAAGCAGCTCATCAGTAATGTCAACACAACAATTTTATTTACAATAGTTTTTTTCATCGCTTTGTTCCTCCATCTAATAAATTATTTTTTGTTCCGATGACCGTTGATCTGCTATACTCCCCACCTTTCTCTTTTACGAAAATTCGTCATCTATTCATTTCATCGTATTTTTCACTCTCCGGTTACGCATTTTTTCCGTTTTCTAAATCTTTCGATGGATTTTACTTTTAAGACCACAAAAGGGACAAAGATGCTTCTCTACATCTACTGTCCCTTTTATACTCCTGCCCAGTTATAAGCTAACAGGTCTGATCTACTCTTCTAATATTATCCGGAATCTTTGTCCAACAGGCTGCATTTTTGTAGAATCCACCCTGAAAATTTCACTCACCTCGCCTTCCATTATCCCGAAATCCATCGTATCCTTATTTTCCGCATCATACGGCAAAGCATAAATTTGCCCATCGAGCCATTTGCTGTCAGAAGCAGGTATGTTCCCATCATTTTGAAAAGTAAACAGTTCGCCTTCTTTCTTTACCAGAGAATAAAGAAATTTATTTCCCTGCATATCTGTAACTTCAACATAATATTGATTTTTTTCAAGGGAGAGTTTATCACATTCCAGTTTCAAGCTGCTGGTGACGCTGTTAATAGAAAATTCCCTGATCACCGCTTCTTCTTCGTCTAAACTTATCCTCTGATCCAGCTCCAGATATGCTGTATTTTTCTGCAATTCTTCTTTTGAAGCGGAAAAAGCAAATGTAAATGTTTCCCCTTCTATATCTTCGATATGTTTATGGACTACAATCTCCACTTCAATATTTGCTTTCTCTTCCAATGGCACACCATCATCATAAATCCATTCCACAACGTACTGGTTATTATTTTCTTCAATGCTCTGCTTTTGATAAATGGTTGAAGAATCGCACCCATATTCACTGCCATTTATTTTAACATTTTCTCCGGCACTTATCCCGACACCACCATATTCTTCCTTATCGTTTAGGTTTATTGATACAAGCAAACTGTTTTCTGTTAAAATAACTTCATTTAATGTAATTGATATTCCGTTTTTTTCCTGCGTTGTATTGATAATATCCGTATAAGGTGTCAAATCACTTGATATCTGCAAAATCTCAGCAATTATCGATGCAAATTTGCTTACGGCGGCAGATACCTGTTCGTGAAACACGAGTCCAAATCCCATTATTAGTATTAATGCAACACAAGCAGCTTTTCTTCCCATATGAGATATTATGTATCTTCTTGTTTGTCCTTTCCATGGCTGTAATGCCTGGTAAATGTATTCAGAATCTATATTTCCAAATAATTCCAGGAAACTATATTCATCTTTTTTCATAACCGCCCCTCCGATTCCAATATTTTTTTCAGTTTCTTTTTATTCCGTAGTAAATTCTGTTTAATCGCCCCTTCTGACATTTTATGCCTGTCAGCAATATTTTTAACTGATTCCATTACCCAATATCTCTGGACAAAAATATCTCTGTCTCTATCAGATAAATTACTCAGAAAATTATTTATAATTTCTATCAGTTCTTCAGCTTCCATATGTTCGTCTAAATCATGGATTATGGCAGTATTTAAGCTTTCCACTTCTTCAGTAATATCCGTAATATGCATATCCATCCGTTTTGCCGCATATTTTTTTCTTAACATATCAATTGCGAACCCCCTTGTAATTTTCCCCAAAAAAGCTACCAGTCTTGGCGGTCTTTTGGGTGGGATATAACGCCATGCCGCAAACCATGTGTCATTTACACATTCTTCGGAATCTTCCCTGTTTGTAAGAATTTTCCATGCAATAGAATAGCAAACAGCATTATATTTCTTATCCACCAATTTTATTGCATTTTCATCTCTTCTCCAGAACAAATCTATAATGTAAGTGTCTTCCATACAGCTTCCCTCGATTTCGTATTTTTCAAACTATCTATACAAATATCATAGCAAAAAAGGCTCTCATAATAAATATCGTATTTCTTTGGCTCTGGTTACACTTTCTCCATAAATATTGTTCCAGACACTCATACTTTAAATTATTTCATTCAATTAGCGTATTTCCATCCACTGTAAGCATTTGATTATGTACCTATATCACTGGCGCTATCTCAATCGCTGTCACCGTCTCTCCAAAGGAAGCCGCCTAGGAATCGAAATGCCCAAGGCCCAGCTTCTGCAGGGTATCGTATTGTAAATAACGCATGATCGTATAAAGCTCCACCATGCTGTTGGATACTGGCGTACCTGTCGCAAAGGTGACGCCTTTCCCTCCGGTCAGTTCATCCATGTACTGGCATTTCATAAACATATCCGAAGATTTCTGTGCGTCTGTCTGGGCTATGCCCGCCACGTTCCGCATCTTGGTGTAAAGGAACAAATTTTTATAGTTGTGTGATTCGTCCACAAAAAGCCTGTCCACGCCCAGCTGCTCAAAGGTCACGACATCATCCTTCCGGCTCTGGTCATTGAGCTTCGCCAGCTTTGTTTCCAAGGTCTTTCTGGTCTTTTCCATCTGCTTGACGGTATAGCGGGAACCTTCTTCCTCCTTCGTCTCCTCGATTGCCATCTCCAAATCGTCGATCTGACGCTCAATGGACATGATCTGACGTTCCTTTGAAAGCGGTATCTTTTCAAACTGGCTGTGACCGATGATGATTGCGTCATAGTCGCCGGTAGCGATTCTGGAACAGAACTTTTTCCGGTTTGCCGGTTCAAAGTCCTTTTTCGTAGCCACAAGGATATTCGCTCCCGGATAGAGCCGCAGGAAATCACTTCCCCACTGCTCCGTCAGATGGTTTGGCACCACATACAGGCATTTCTGCGCCAGTCCCAGCCGTTTGCTCTCCATGCCTGCTGCGACCATCTGGAAAGTCTTGCCTGCCCCTACGCAATGAGCCAACAGGGTATTGTCCCCATACAACACATGCGCTATGGCGTTTTTCTGGTGCTGCATCATCTGGATCTCCGGTGTCATGCCCACAAACCGGATATGGCTCCCGTCATACTCACGGGGACGAACGCTGTTGAATAGTTCATTATAGGTCTTACATAAATCCTCCCTTCTGTCCATATCCCGAAAGATCCACTCCTTGAAGGCTTCCCGGATCATCTCCTGTTTCTGCTGTGCCAGCATAGTTTCTTTTTTGTTCAGGACACGCTTTTCCCTGCCTTCCTCATCCTGCACGGTGTCATAGATCTTGGTATCTTTCAGGTTCAGCGCATCCTCCAGTAACCGGTAGGCGTTTGCCCTGCTGGTTCCGTAAGTGGAAGTCACAAGTGCATTGCCGTAGGAATCCCTGGTCTTTCCGGAGATATTCCACTGTCCGCTGATCTCAGCGTACCGCACTTGAATATCTTTGCCGAGCAAATACCACGGGGTCTGAAAAAGCTCCCCCATAAACTGCTGCACATACTCCGGTTTCACCCAGGTTGCACCTAGCCGCACTTCGATCTCCGAAGCGTCCAGTTCCTTCGGCTGTACCTTCTCCAGATAAGCCACGTTGATGGCAAATTCCTCTTTATTCTCCGGAAACTGCCTTGCCACCTGCAGTTTCTCCCGGACATTGCCGGAAAGATAAGCGTCCGAAGTCTCAAAGCGGTCTGTCAGCGGATTTTTGAAGATCACACCCTGAAGTTCCTCAATGATCTCCTCCTCCGTTTTCCCGGTCAGCTCCGCCATGTAAGGAAGGTCTACCCCGGCTTTCTCCCCGATGGAGAGCGCCAACGCCTCGCTTGCCGTATCCACCGATGTGACCGGCTCTGCCCTGCGGATGGTGCGTTTAGAGAAAATATCGGCTTTTCTCTCCAGATTTCCTTCCTTATCCAGAACCTCCAAAGACGATAACAGGCAATAACTGGAATCCTGCTGAAAAGCCCTCTTATTCGCGTTGCTGCTGATAATACCGTATTGTGCCGTAAAGTTATCGTACTGTTCATTTAACTGCCGCTGGATCAGCGCCACTTCTGCATCGCTGCCGTTATTCATCTGGACATCTAAAAGCTTCTGCACCGTGTTCCGGATCTCGATCATGCCAAGCACACGCTCTGTCGTGACCGCAGGCAACTCCATCCGGTGCATCCGGGAATTTTCCCTGTAGTACACCTGCCCGTCCACATTGGTAAAGCTGAAATTCTTTACAGATGGGTCTGCCGGGATGGAAGTATCCACTTCTTCATCCAGTTCTGAATCCGTCAGCTCCACTTCCTCAATCGTAGCCTGCAAATGGCTGATGGCTTCATGGAGCTGGTCGGCAAGGCTTGCCCCCTCTATGGGCTTAACCGTCACTTCCTGCATGCCATACTGCGTACTTTCTGTCGTGAACTCGCCCAGCACCATTTCCGGATGCTGTACAAAATACTCGTTTACGCTGTATCCCTCCGGGGTCGTTCCAAGATGTACCCAATCCGGTTCGGTCAGCGCCGCCCGGTCACGCTTTTGGAAAAACAAAATGTCCGCCACTACGCCTGTATTGGCGTTCCGCATAAAGGCATTATTGGGCAGGCGGACCGCACCGATCAGGTCGGCACGGTTTGCAAGGTACTGGCGCACCGATTCATTCTGCTTATCCATCGTGCCTGCAGATGTGACCACTGCCACCACACCGCCCGGCCTTGTAAGGTCAAGGGAACGGGCGATGAAATAATCGTGGATGAGGAAATTATATCGGTCATACCTGCGGTCATTTACCTTGTACTGACCAAACGGCACGTTGCCGATCACGCAGTCAAAAAAGCTGTCCGGGAACTCCGTTTCCTCGAAGCCCTGAACAGCAATCTCATTTTTCTGATACAGCTGTCTGGCGATCCTGCCGGATATGGAATCCAGTTCCACACCGTACATCCGCAAATCACTCATTTTCTCCGGCACAAGCCCCATAAAGTTCCCGACACCGCAGCTCGGCTCAAGCACGTTTCCGGTTGATAATCCCATGTTGCCCAGCGCTTCATACATAGCCTTGATCACTGTCGGAGAAGTATAGAACGCATTGAGGGTGCTTGCCCTCGCTTCCCTGTATTCCTCCGGGGTCAACGCCGCCTTTACTTCCGCATATTCGCCAGACCATTCCCGGCTCTCTGCGTCAAATGCCTGCGATATGCCGCCCCATCCGACGAATCGGGACAAGACTTCCTGTTCCTCCGGCGTTGCAAGCCTGCCCTCATTCTCCAGCTTTTTCAGCATGTAGATGGCATCCATGTTTGCACGGAACTTTGCTTTGGGACCGCCTGCACCGAGATCATCATCAGTAATGTGAAAGTTTACCGGCTCCTGCGTCCGTTCCGGTTCCCTCTCCCGTGGTGTCAGGTCGATCACGATCTGCCGCAGCTTCGGAATTGTTTCGTCTGGCGTTTCAATTCCAGCGCCATCCGATACTTCCTCCAATGGCAGGTTATTGGCTGCCCGCAGGTCATTGATTGCCCCTATGGACAGTTCATTATTCGTGATAAAATCAAAAACTTCATGGAAGGAAGCTCTGGTGTGTGCTTCCATCCTGCCTTCCCCTTTCACACATAAATCAATTCCCGCAGAATGATTTCCTCTGCCCGGTTATGAATGTTATTGACCGCCTGAATCCAGGTAAGCGGCTCTTCTGCTTTCAGCATTTCTGTCATATTCTCCGCTTTCATCATCTGGCTTACAATCGTATCAAACCGCTCCTGTGCCTGTTCCTCCACATCCGCTAAATGGCTATCCAGCTTTCCAGTAAGGAGCATAGACTGATACCAGCCGGATCGATGTTCTTTCAGATAAGTCTTTCTTAATATTCCGTACTTTCCGATGTATCTGGTTTCCGTTTCGCGCAATTCTAATTCCGAGAAAAGGTAATCACCCTTTCTTGTGTAAGTAATCTTCATACTGTTCCTCTCTTCTGCTGTTTCATGTCTCCTGTTTTCTCCATAACACAAAAGGACACCTTCCTGTTATTAGGAAAGTGTCCTTAAATAAGACTGATTCATCTTTTTAGAAAATGCGTAGTTTATTAGTTCGGAGTCATATCGGTGCATATTTCTCCATGCAAGTGCATTTATTTGATGTAAAGCTGATGTAAAATGTGGTATTTGATGCACCCTTTATGTGCCGCAAACCCGCATATGCCGGCCGGTTTCCGTCCGGCTGCCGCGGCGTTCGCAGCATGGAAATACAAGCATTTCCACGTTGCTCACTGCTCGCGCAAACACTGGCTTTTTACTTCTCGATATTGCGCATTGTCGGGAACACTCAATGATGTGTTTTGCAAGTATCCACAAATCTTCGTACCCGTATTTTAGAGCCTTCCCGAACTACTTCAAATCTCATAACCCTGTGTGAGTACTCATAAGTCTTGTTCTGAATGTGGTAAATTTTGTGGTAATGTGGTAAGCTCCTACTCCTCGTGTAAAACCTCTGTAGCGAACATAGAGGAATACTTCTCATCGATCAGCTCTGTTTGTCGTTCTTTAAGTTCCCGCTGCACTTTTGCGTAAAAGTTCAGAGTCGTTGACGCATCGTTATGTCCAAGAATATCTTGCAGTGCTTTCACACTAAGTCCGATCTCTACCATACGTGTCGCGAATGTACGGCGGAACGAGTGGGAAGAAAACGGAGGTATCAGAACATCACTGCCTTTCTTCATCTGTTCAAGGTTACAGTCCCTGACAATACGACGGATGGCTTTATTGATGTTGCCCTGATGCATCGGGCCCTCAAAACGGGAAGAAAAGATGAAGTCCTCGTAGATGCCAACCTTTGCCTTATATGATCCGCGTTCTTTCCTTATAAGATACTCCTTCTCGAAGATTTCCCGCAGGGGCTTCGTCATGACCACCCACCGCAGACCTGCTTCCGTTTTTGGCGGGTGCATCTCAAACACCATCTTTCCTGTCGCCGGACTTTTCAGATATACAACAGTCTTGTTTATCCTGATTGTGTTCCGCTCCCAGTTTATGTCTGACCATTGCAGGGCTGACATTTCCCCGAGCCTTGGACCAAACAAGAGCATTCCTGCCATCAGCGGATACCAGTGATTGTATGTCTTATGACTCCGGAGGAAATTCAGAAGAACCTCCTGCTGTTCCTTTGTCAGTGCTGTTCCGTCAAGCTCCCCTGCGTCGTCTTCGTCAATATCTTTTATCTGTATGTTCCTTGCCGTCTTTTTCAGGTCAACCATACAGCGGTCAGCAGGATTATATGGGATGTAGTGCTGGTCAACAGCAAAAACAAGGATGCCGTGAAGCACGGTGTGAACATGGTCTACTGTGTTAATACTGCACCCGTTTTCTGATTTCAGCCGGGAATAAAACCTGACGATATCATCCTTCCGTAACTCTGATAACTTTTTCTTTCCTATACCTGGTCTCACATATAATCCGTATAGATGGATGTAGTTGGCGAATGTTGACGACCGTACCATCTCAGACTTCGTTGCCTTCCACTCGTCGAATACGTCGTTCAGCCGTTTGGATACTACCGTAGGCTGCTCCCTGTTCATAAGTGCCTTCTGAATATTCTTCTCCTTTTCACGGAGAAGTCTAAGAGTTGGAGCGTAAATATTGTGTTGTTTACCATCCTCTCCTTTATATCTGTAACAATACGAACCGTTTGATCTTTGGTACTCACCCTTCTGTAAAACCGTCCGCTTATCGTCTCTTCGCTTTTCCATTGTCTTCTCCTTTTGAATAGGAAGAGACACCCACTCCGATAGTAGCAGATGTCACTCCATGTTGTCAAATAGAATATGTCTCTAAAAGAAACTCTTCGAATCTCGTTCTCTTGATCATCCGCTTGCTTGCGTTCCATAATACAAATGGACAATTCGGTTCATCGGACATTGAACGGATTTTGTTGATACCTACGCCTGAGTAGGCCGCGGCTTCTTCGAGTGTGAGTAATACTTTATCACTCAGAGGCACTTCATATCTGTGTTTCTCCATTCCTCAGAACACCTCCTTTGTGATAATATGTAGACTGCCATGGGAAACAGCAATTTTTCTGTCGTAATCGCTCTTAAAATTCCAATTCCAATCCGTAAGTTGTCCGAAACGCGCTTTTTGCCGCTCTCATACTCGACTCAACCTGTTCTACAAATCCTCCCTTCATTTTTCGCTCGTCGCGATTTTCCAAAATTTCTTCGCGTCCTCATCGTCAAAAAGCGGTTCCATGTCGCGAAGTGATTCTCCCATCGATACTGTTCTATCCGAAACACGCATATCATCGAATCGAATAGGAAAATCATCGTTGTTCAGTCTAATGTTCTTCAAAATCCCATCTCCTCCTGCAACGTAACCGGGGCAAAACCGTGTAACATACACCCGGCGTTATATGCTCTGTCCCTCGTTGACATGATGTAATGCGTCTGATTAATCCGATTATGAATATGACCATATATATGGTAGGAGTGACGGCGACTTCCAGGCCACTCAATCATAGGATAGTGACACATGATGATCCACCGTCCATCATCGTCTATGGACGCGATTTGTTGGATGGTTTCAAAGTACCCCAAAGCGACCGGATTTTTCAGTATCCTACTGTCATGATTGGCTATTACAAGATGTATCCTTCCCTTGAGCTGCTGCAAATACCAATCCGCAGGATACTTCGATCTGTAACAAAAGTCGCCGATCACATAAACATCATCGTCGTTGCATACCCGGGCATTCCATTGCTCGATAAGTGCCCGATCCATTTCGTCCACGTCAGAAAATGGTCTCTGGTCCATCTGGATCACATTTTCGTGGCCAAAATGTAAATCTGATATGTAATAAATCATCCAAGTTCTCCTCTCTGTCTTCGATACCTGCATATCGTACTTTTGCTAATACCTGTCAGGCGCTCGACCTGACTGTAGCTGTGTGTTCGCAACAACTCTAAGGCATGCTCTTTTTGTTGTCGTCCATATTCGGGAGGACGCCCTTCTCGAAATCCTGGACGCTGTTTTGCGATCGCCTTCCCCTCCTGAGTCCTCGTCACGATCATATCTCGTTCAAATTCCGCAAACGCGAACATGATATGCCTAATCAATCGTCCTGTCGGACTATCGTCCATCAATCCCATATTAAGAATATGAACTGTCACGCCGCTCTGTAAAAGCTGCTCTATCAGTTCCGATCCCTGACTTGCTGATCGAGCGATACGATCCAGCTTACAGACGATCAGTGTGTCCCCTGGTTGGATCTTATCCAGCAGTTTCTTAAGTTCCGGGCGTTCCGCCTTCGTTCCTGTAAATGCGTCCGAAAAAACTGTCTCCGCCCCGGCTTCCTGTAGTTGTAATTTCTGTGCGTCCAGACTGTTTCCATCCCGTGCCTGACCCCGCGTGCTCACGCGTGCGTATCCATATATGATAAAACCACCTCCCATTTATGACCCTATATAGTGACACGCTGTTTTTCCCATAAAACCGCCCTCGCAGACAGGGGACGGTCCCATGGGCGAAACTTTTAAGTTATGAAACGATTTCGTCCTTGTCATCTCGATGTAACCAGCAGATGGGAATATGATCGTCCATTTCCGTCTCACGACCGCAGTATACACAAATATCAGAAGACAGATCTGCGTACCGCCGCAGTATATCGCGAATCCGTTTCGTATCGTTAGATGTCCGAACATACATCCGCCCGTGTTCCTCCCTGACCTCAGAGATGCGAAAATTTTGAATACCCTCCTCCCTTACGACTTCTTGCAACTCTGTAGCGAGATCTCTCCACAATGCTTTCGCCCACCCGTATGGGAGCATTTTGTATAGTTGATACGTGAAATCTCCCAGATTGTTTCGATCAGTCAGAATAGATGCCGCAGTTGCGCCATATGTATACATGACGTCTAGCATAAGGTGTGATTCGAATCCGCCCTCTGTAAAATAAATATAACAATAGCTTATCGCTCCTGCTATATCACGATTCGATAGAAAAACCTCCAACACTGCCTCGATTTCGTCTCCGATTTTGTTCTGGAGAATGTTTCCGTTAAGATCCAGAACCGCCGCAACATCCGGGTAATCGGACGTGTGTACGCGTATCACGTCTCCATCGATAACGAACGCAAATTCGTACCTGCTAACCATTGGTTGCCTCCTTCGTATCGTGGCTTTTTATGCGCTCAAAAAGTTTCTTTATCGCCGTATCGACCATCTCCTTCTCGTGCCAGCCGTGTTCAATAATGTAGTCTGCGCCAAAAGTATATATCATAGGAAAAACCATGCATACGCCCTCATACGTATATCCAATGATGAAGTCTCTCATGTATCCAAGTGCTCGCGTTGCATCACTTGGATACTCCTCGTGCGCATGTTTAAGTGCCTTGCGCACAAGATCACCATTTTGTAGCCCTAGCAGCAACAATTCCTCCTCACTGAACAGACTGTAAATCTGTTCATCTGAAAGTTTTAGTCGCGCCCTCATTTCAGGGGAAATATTGTTAAACATTGCCATCCTCCCCCTTGGTAAGCAGGTCTGCCCTGTCCAGGATCCGCAAGACCATCCCATCAATCATTTCACTGCTATACCACCCTTTCTCCATAAGGAGATCCGCACCGCATAAATACAACATAAGAGGAAGCGCTCTAAGAACGCGAGCTTCCCTCTCGTCTACACCCATCTGCTGAAGTTCCTCTGGTGTGAAAAGTTTTTCAAGCTGTTCGTTCGATAAAAATAGTCTGTCGATCATGATTCGCCCTCCTCCTGTTTACTGTTCTCCACATCATCAATCCCAATCTGTAACCGTTCCAGGATCGCATCCAATGTTTTCCGTTCCAGTCGTCCGGATTGCCTTAGTTCGTCCAAACCACCCTCTTTCGATAGATCGTAGACGATGGAAACCATCGCATGCATCATGCCGATAGTCCTCAACGTCTTAACCGCCTGGCAGACCGGGCGTTCCTCGCGCTCGTCCATACCCAAAACCAGTCCATCTATAAATCTATCTGCTCTGCCCAACTCTAACAACTCTTGATCACTGAACAACCGTCTCGATAGCTCCTCCATAACGCCTCCATCACTCAGCGACCTGCCTTGCAAACGCCGCCATATAACGGTCGTTCTTCCCTAGTGCCAGAAGCTCGTCCCTCGTAAAGAGTCGGTCTACATCTGTTTTTGGGATAATCAAACGTTCAGTGTCACTGTTCCTCATCGCCACCCTCCTCTTCGAGTATCTGATGTTGGTACCTGATCGCCCGCTCGATCTCGTTGTCGTAAAACCGTTTTTCTAAAATCGCGACAGCCCCAGTCTCCATATCGACATTGCAGCTCACAAAGTACATCGGGTTTTCACCCTCCAAAACCAGGTGTTCTCTGCTCATAAAATGAAGATCCAGTCCTACCGAACAGTAAGCGACGCCCTCATCAGCCCTGCCATATGCATAGCATGTTGCGCCATTATACCGCTCGATAACATCCTGCCCCAGTTCTTTAACACATGCATCAATTCCTGTTTTTACTGCCTCATCATAGCTGATCCTCATATAACCGCTCCCTTGCTTTCATATAGAAGTCGCACCGCCAGCGCAAATCCGATTTTAAACGCTTCAATATTTTCCATTTCGTGTAATCTGGATGTAATATTTTGCTGTTCCTCATATAAACTCGTCAGTCCATTATCATCCCGCATCATCCGCTCGATCCGATCCTGAACATCACCCAATTTTTCCCAATCATCCTTGTATTTCCGGCTTTTCGGTCTGCATTCCTCGCCGGGATACAGACCGTCCCTCCAGATCCTCTCAAAAATTCCTGTACTATCCGTCAGGCGTCGCCTCCCTCATCTATCAGTAACTCAGACTCCTCGGACGCATCCGGCGCGATCACAATATGTGCTTCGTTGCGTTTAAGAAATTCTTCAACAGCATCAATCTGATCTGCTGCTCTGCTACATACCCGAGAAAGCATTTCTGGCGCACATATAATCTCCATGGTTGCCGTATCAAACATTCTCAGTGTCTCTGCTGCCCCTCGCAAGTCCTCACTCGCGATGCGAAGTTTTTCACACTGTCTGATCATTAATCTATGCAATCCTATTCCTCCTCTTCCAGATCCACTGTGATTTGTTCGTCGTTACGTATAAAGAACGCCTCAACATCATCGATACTATCCGCCGCCACTTCGAAAACATGAGCTAACATATCGGCTGCGTGTACCACCCGCTTTGTCCTGTCCCAGGTCGCCCGGTCCATAAGATCCTTGATCTCTAAAATCCCCCTTAAATCCGAGCTCGCACGGCGTAATTTCCCGCATTGTTTTTTCAGTTTTTCATCCATCTGTTTCTGCCTCCTCCACTCTCGATACGTACGTTAGGATCTTCCTGACCTGTTCCTCGTAATGCTGCTGCGCTTCCTGGTACTCGACGAATAACTGCATCTGCGTATCGGTCAGACTCGACACGATCACATCCTCTCGATCCAGCATATCGTGTTGCGCTTTCATAAGCGCCGGATCAGACCGCCCCAGCCTGTGCACTTTCATCTCAATCGCCGTCAATAATATATCATCTCCCTCTCCTCGCCGGGTTCATAATAAATTTTATGGATAATCCCTCCTGCATTTGGACGCCCAGTATATAGACAGTAGATATAATGCGACAGCTGGTCTAGCTGAAAATAACCTGTCTCGTCTGACATCAACCAATCCACGAATTCGCTCAGCAGGTGTGAATCCAGTTTTTCAATCGCCTCCAAACTCTGCTGTGGTGTCAATCCAAAATGCGCTTCCAGATCGCCCCTCAGATACCCGACACACCGGAACGTGTCCAACGTCCATCCCGCGTCCCTACGCTGCCGGATCCACGCCCCAGTGTTCTGCACCCACGTTTTAATCCCCTGGCGATCACATAGATACATATAGCTGATGGTCTCGATCAAGCCTGTCCTACTAATCTGATCCGCCGCAGCTGCACTTTCGACTGCTGTTGCTAAACCGCTTTTTCTCATCCTCCATATCACCCTTTCTTCTATACAAAATACAGTCTCTATTTTTCTAATTTTTCAAACTCTGCCATCTCCTCATCCATCAATAGTCGCCCCAGCTTTCGCGCCATCGCCAGGGTTCCGCGCACATCGAATTCTGCAAGGTCTTCCGTTTCGAACAACCTTCCGTACGGGAAACCTGTTCCAAATTCCAAAATCTCTTTCGGGGAAATGTTTCTGCATCACCTCCCTCCCCTTCCAAATTCCCATTTGATCCTGCACCAGCTCCTCTCTTGTAAATTTCTATTTTCATCCGGCATCATCCTCCTTCCAAATCAAATTTCCGTCTTGTTCTGGCATCCTCTCCTCTCCAAATTTTATTTCCATCGGATCCCGGCCTCACCTCCCAAAATCTTCCCATATAAAAGTCGGTCCCATAAGAATCGTTCACGCCCTGGGATGGGCTGTCCCAGAGCGCGTTTTTGAAGCAAAATGCTATCATACAAAATAAGAGGTTTTGCATGATATTATGGTAGCACGCAGATCCCTGAAAATCAATTTTTTTGATGGCATTTCCGCACTCATTCTTCCACAAAATTTTACGTCGCCTGGATGCCTGTTTTTGTATCAGTTCCACAACAAATTTGGAAAATTTTTATATGGAAAATGCGTCTGGTATTCTGCACAAAAAACCGGTTGTTCTATTGTGTAAAACAGAGAAAAATGTCAAAGGTGGAATTTTAATGTTAAATTGTTATAGATGTGAACTCCTATATATATGACATTGTTTTATTTCTGATTTAGCGGTCCGTCATTTATATAGTACATAGTATGTGATTTCCAATTTTTCCAGATGTGTAGTCCGTAATTTTTCCCATTTTTGCATGGAACCGCCCCATTTTTACATGAAAAGTTCCCTGACAGGCTACTTTTAGCTATAAAACCCCTTCTTTTTATTAATAAACCCCTTCTTTTATTTTAAAAAGCCTTTGTTGTTTCCAAAGAGGAATTTATCGGCGAAACACTTAAAAGTTGAATTTTGAAAGTCACACATTGTGAAATCTCGCAAAAAAATCCCTACTTTATCGTTCTGAATGGGACGACATAGGGTATCGGGATCGAAAAAATGCGAAAAACCGGGCTGATACGGAATCGACCCAAAATTGCCGTTTTCCCTATCAAAACCCCCTTATTTTTATGAAAAACCCCTTTATTTTTGTCAAAAACCCTTTTTTTATAAATATCCAGCGACCTTAGTTCCGATATACTGCACTTCTTTCAAAAAACAGATTAGTTACATATACGGCGATATTTTTATATAGATAAATTTGGAATTGCATATGTGAAATAATTTTTATACGGAAATTCCATATGTGTAACATTTGGTATAATTTGTTTCTATTCAGGAATAATAATTTTTCATTGTTTCATATCTGTCATATACAAGTCCATTGTTTTTATACGAAAATTGCACATATGGAATAATTAACTTTTCAACCCAACGCGCACGCTCGTACTTCCAGCCCGGAGCCAATCCCCTATTCCCATCCACTCTTTCTTATATCCATAGATATCCCTGTTTTCTATAATTTTCTATTTCAAATTTGTTTTTATTTTGAGCCTTGTCTATCTTATGAGATATTACTGTCATTCTAGTAAAGCATGGCATTATAAAGTCCCATTTTTGTACAGAACAAACCCATTTTTGCATTGAAAGTTCCCTTACAGGCTACTTTCAGTTGCGAAACCCCTTCTTTTTATTAACAAACCCCATCTTTTATTCTAAAAATCCTTAGTTGTTTCCAAAGAGGAATTTATCTTTCAGGCTTTTAAAAGTTGCCCTTTTGAAAGTCACAAATTATGGATTTTGATATTGTCAATATTACTTGACACATTTTCTTCACGGAACTTTTACGCTGCCTGCTGTAACGATTCATAGTACCGCTGTCTCTTGACCATAGGTG
>CACYXH010000052.1 GCA_902778245.1 uncultured Lachnospiraceae bacterium
GAACTTCCCGTCAATCAGATTTACTGGAAAAATGGTGTGGGCAATGACGGTGTGCAGGTGCGGTACGAACTGACGAATCCATATGAAAATATTATTGATCAGGGAACCAGTGTGCTGAATACAGCCGCCCATGTGAATCTGAGCGGAGATACGGAGACGGATCCCGCCACTGACGCGGAGTTCTCCACAATTTTGATGAAAGAACAATATGAGAACCTGAGAGAACAGTACCATGATGACATTGTTTTTGCCCAAGCGGTGATTGCGTACAGTCCGGTCACGGTCAATCAGTCCGGTGTTACGAAAAAGGTCATGACCGGTCTGTCAAATGGTTATCAGAACGCGCCCTCCGTGGAGGAAAGCACCGGGGGAGCGGACACCTATCAGGGAGAGGGTTACCATTATCGTTTGACCTATACCACTGCTACCAGCACGAGGGGAACGGACATTGTCTTGTTTGATGTGCTGGAGAATGGTTTCACGGATGTGAACGGAGCGGTGTTGGAACCATCTCAGTGGAAAGGGAATTTTGTGAAGGTTAATGTTTCAACCATTGCGGCGAAACATTCGTATAACAGTGAAACCAAAGCAAACGACGGACCGCTGTGTAATCCGGTGGTGTATTATACTACTGTACTCCCGGGCTATACGGATCTGAAGGCAGAATCTCTTGATAAGCAGGGGAGCGTTTGGAGTACGGAGTTGCCGGAAAACCCTGCGGATGTAAAGGCGATTGCGATTGACTGCCGCAAGACGGTGGACGGTACCAGATATGTGCTGGATCAGGCAGGTGTAATCAATGCTTATGTATATATGAAAGCACCCATCGACCGCACTCTGTTTGTAAACACACAGAAGCCGGTGGCAGTAAACGAGGTCGCTGTGGATCAGACGGTGGTGTCGGTGGGATCCCAGACGGAAACCGGGGTTCGCGGGCTGCTGAAATCTAACGCTTCCGTTGACTTGTGGTCAGAAGAGTTTACTTTTACTAAGGTGAAGGGAGAAACTCTAACGAAAGAATGGAAGGAGGAAGGCGGGACAACAGAAGGACTGAACGGAGCTGAGTTTACGCTGTATCGCCTGCTGGATGAGACAAACAGCCACGATGAACTTGTGGATCCCGATAATATAGATCCGAATGTGTGGAAACTTGAGGATACGCAGATATCGGGCAGAGGGGAAAATACCAGGGACGGAGAGGTAACTTTCCGATATCTTGCTCCTACCGAGTATCGTCTGGTGGAGACGAAAGCTCCGGATAATCGGATTTTGGCGGCAAGCCAATGGAAATTGGAAGTAAAAAGTGACGGATCCTGTGAAGTCACCGTATTGGAAAACCCAAATGCCGATGGCGTGGCGAGAGAGAACATCGATTTTACAGAGGATGAGAGTGGAGTCACAGCGGGGCTGGTTCTGCCCAATACATTCCGGGCATGCCGGAATGTTGAAGTGAAAAAGGTATGGAAGTGGGAAAAGGCGGAGGAAGTAACCGGTTCGTACCCACCGATCTATCCAGATAGCATTAAAGTACAGCTCTTTGCGGACGGCGTGGCGGCGTTGGATGTGGATGGAAATGGTATCTTTCTGAATCTAACGGAGGATGATGCAAGCGAAAACGGCGTATGGAATGCCGCTTTTACGGATTTGCCTAAATATAGCGATTTTGGTGAGACAGAAATTAAATACACGGTAGAGGAAGTTTCTATGACCGTGAAAGGAATTGAACAGACTTCTGATAACGGACAATTTCCGATTCTTTGTGACGAAAGCGAGCAAGTTGCGGGCAGCGATCCTGCAGTCTTCAAGGTACTCGGCCGATGGAAAGAAGTGGTGAACGGTTCCCAGGAGGACGGATATACCATAACCAATATCTGGATCCCCGCTACTGAAAAGGAACAAGGGGAGATTGGCTTTAAGATTCAAAAGACCGATGAACAAGGTCAGCGGCTTGAGGTCGGAACCGCAGTGTTTTTGTTGGAGAAAAAGACAGAGGATGGTTATGCCGCGGTGGCAACGATTGCAACCCAGAATGGAATTGCGGAGGTGACGGGACTGACCGAAGGCATCTATCGAATCTCAGAGACGAAAGCACCGGAAGGTTATGAGAAAACGGAGGCAGCAGCTGCTGTTATGGTAGATCAAACCGACCGGATCCTGGTAAGCGCAGATGAAGAGCTATTGCAAAACATTTATCAGGTACTTCTGTCTATTGAGGGGCAGGATAAGGAACCTTACAGCTGGGATGGAGCGACGGAGACCTTGTTGGTAAAGAATTGTGCACTTCCGCCGCAGACGGAGACGGAAACAGAAACGGAGACGGAGACGGAAACAGAAACGGAAACCGAGACGGAAACAGAAACGGAGACCGAGACGGAAACGGAGACGGAGACAGAAACGGAGACCGAGACGGAAACGGAGACAGAAACAGAAACGGAGACCGAGACGGAAACAAAGATACCTAGAACACCAAAAACCGGAGATGACAGCCCCATAGAATGGTATTTGCTGGCAATGATGGCGGCGGCTGGTGTGAGCGTGGGTGTTTTTGCCAAACGAAGAAAACTATAAGGCTTTGTTAATCACATTAATTTTATAAAAGGCAAAAATCAGATGAATAAGGAATTGACAGAAGGAAATATTATTAAGGGTATGGTGCGGTTTTCCGTGCCATACCTTATTGCATGTTTTTTGCAGACTTTTTACGGGCTGGCGGATTTGTTTATTACAGGGCAGTTTAACGGCTCGGCGTCTATCACGGCAGTTTCTGTGGGCAGTCAGGTCATGCACATGCTCACAGTTATGATCGTCGGCCTGGCTATGGGTGCCACCGTCTCCATCAGCAGGCAGGTGGGGGCCGGAAATAAAACGGCCGTTTCCAAAAGTATCGGAAACACAGTGACACTGTTTCTGATTTCTTCCGTGGCAGCGACTTTCCTTTTATTGCTGCTGATCGACCCAATCCTGGGGGCGCTTTCTACTCCAGAGGAGGCGCTGGCGGAGACGAGAGTGTATCTTACCATATGCTTTGCCGGCATTCCGTTTATCACCGCTTACAATGTGATCAGCAGCATTTTTCGGGGTCTGGGAGATACAAAACATCCCATGTATTATGTGGCCGTTGCGGGAGTCATCAATGTGGTGCTGGATTATATTCTCATCGGACCGTTTCACATGGGAGCGAAAGGAGCGGCTCTGGCAACCGTGATCAGTCAGGCGATCTCAGTGATCCTGGCATTTTTCGCTCTGAAAAAGCAGAACGTGGAACTGGATGTAAAATCGTCGGATCTGAAATTTGAACCAAAGACGGTCCGTTTTATTCTGGCGGTGGGCGTTCCTATTGCGCTGCAGGACGGGCTGATCCAGATTTCTTTTCTGATCATCACGGCCATTGCCAACAGCAGGGGGGTGGATGTGGCGGCAGCTGTGGGAATCGTGGAGAAGATCATAGGATTTCTGTTCCTGGTACCTTCGGCAATGCTTTCCACTGTCTCCGCTCTTTCTGCCCAGAATGCCGGCGCCGGAAAACATGAACGCAGCAGAGAAGTACTGAAATTTGGGGTTGCGATTTGTGTGGGATTTGGAATGGTTGTTTTTATTATCTGCCAGTTTATCTCTCCGCAGATCGTCTCACTGTTTGTCAATAACAACGGAAGGGTGGCGCAGCTGGGGGGACAATATTTGAAAGCATATTCCCTGGACTGCGCCTTTGCCGGGATCCATTTTTGTTTCAGTGGATTTTTCAGCGCCTACGGGAAATCCCTATATTCTTTTGTACATAATATTATTTCCATCGTGACTGTGAGGGTACCCGGGGCCTATCTTGCATCCGTTCTGTTCCCCGCAACATTGTATCCCATGGGTCTGGCGGCTCCTCTGGGATCTCTCCTGTCGGCGGTGATCTGCGTTATTCTTTTCCGGTCAGGCCGGAACTATTGGAAATAATCTATCTTATATGCAATTGCGAAACTGCTAAGGAAACGCTTTATTCAGCGTTTCCCTAACAAAGCGCTTGGATTATTCGCTCGTCGCCGCCATCTCGGACACTTTCAGGAATTGTATGCCAATGTCCCGGACAATTGTCCGTTTCTGGCATACAATTCTCTTCAGATGTCCGTTCTGAGCTAGACTCGGAATAATCCAAGCACTTTTTAAGTATCACAATGACTTATACGTTACCTTGGATAAGGAGGAAATGGAATGCGGTACTATATTGCGGATCTGCATTTTTATCATGAAAGCCTGAACGCGCGGATGGACTGCCGGGGATTTGCGGACGGAAGCGAGATGAATGCGTATATGATACGGCAGTGGAATAAGAGAGTGCGGCCAAACGATGAGGTAGTAATTCTCGGTGACCTGTCCGTGGGCAAGGGAAAGGCCACCAACGCTATCGTGGAACAGCTGAACGGAAAGCTCTGCCTGGTGGAAGGCAATCATGATCTGTTCCTGAATGACCGGCAGTTTGACCGAAGCCGGTTTTTGTGGATCAAGCCGTATGCGGAACTGCACGACAATAAACGCAAGGTCATTCTGAGCCATTACCCCATCTTTTGCTACAACGGGCAGTACCGGAAGAAAAAGGATGGCTCCGATCGGACATATATGCTGTATGGCCATGTTCACAACACTTACGATGAATATCTGGTGGATCAGTTTCAGCGGATCACCAGGGAATCAAAACGGCCGGTGTGGGGCGCGGAGGGTTTGCAGAATATTCCCTGCCATATGATCAACTGCTTTTGTATGTTTTCCGGCTATATACCATTGACACTGGATGAGTGGATCGAGAATGACAGGCAGAGGAGAGAAAATTTACTCAATGCATTGACTTAGCCGTACGGCTTATATTATAATTTTGATTATATAATATAGCCGTACGGCTAATTTTACGGTTTCGTTCCAACAAATTTTCGAGAGGTGAAGGATGAATATTACAGATGCAGCTGCTTTTGGAGACACAATTCGAAGGCGGAGAAAAGAAATGCATTACACACAGGCATTTTTGGCGGAGTTCAGTGGATTTAGTGTGAGTTTTATTTCGGATCTGGAAAGGGGGAAGAGTACGGCAGAGCTGGGAAAGGCACTTTACATTGCCAGTATTCTTGGTCTGGATTGTATTCTGTCGCCGCGGGGGAATGGTTAAAACCGGATTCGGAAAGAACACAGAGGGATGCATGATATGAAAAATCTAAGAGTCGACATAGAAATCCGAGGTGTGCAGACACATGTGGGCAATATTATCGGAAATGATTTTCGGGATGCTCATTTTAGGTATGCAGAGGAATATCTTCAAACGCCAGGCAGCGTGCCTGTCTCGATAAGTCTTCCTTTGCAGAAAGAGATCTTTTCTGTCAAACAGACCAGGAATTTTTTTGAAGGTTTGCTGCCAGAAGGTTTTACACGGAGATCAGTGGCACAGTGGATGCGGGCAAGTGAGGAAGATTATCTTTCCATTTTGGCCGGACTTGGCAAAGAATGTCTAGGCGCTTTGCGAATAACGGATGAAAATGATGAAGCTATAGAATCTGCCTATGAAAAACTTTCGATGGAACAGGTGAGGGCATTGGCCCGGGAGGGAGCCGTGAAAT
This sequence comes from uncultured Lachnospiraceae bacterium, assembly GCA_902778245.1. Classification (GTDB taxonomy): domain Bacteria; phylum Bacillota; class Clostridia; order Lachnospirales; family Lachnospiraceae; genus Merdiplasma. The sequence continues at coordinate 5,589 of CACYXH010000052.1, forward strand.
CTGCACAACTTGTAACAGAATCTCATCTGTCTCTTACCGGGGCATCGGGAAAAGTTGGGCTATATTATGATAAAGAGCATAATGAGTGGTTCCTTCCAAAAGGAGATGCGCCGAGTACACATATTGTAAAGCAAAGCCATGTGAGGTTGGATGGGATCGTTATTAATGAGCAATTAGCGCTTTTAACTGCAGCGGGACTTGGAATGGATGTTCCGGAGAGTTTTATCATAAATGTGGGAGATTACAGTGATGAAAAGGTTCTTTTTGCTATAAAGAGATATGACCGCATATATGGAGCGGGAATAAAGACAATCAGTGGGAGAAGGGTTCCCATCAGACTGCATCAGGAAGATTTTGCGCAGGCGTTGGGCATCGCTGCAGCTGATAAGTATGAAAAAAATCAGGAGGGGTATCTCAAAGCAATGTTTGATCTTCTGAGATATGTTTCTGAAAATCCGGTAAGTGATCAGCTTAAGCTTTGGGACATGATCATTTTTGATTATCTTATAGGAAATACAGATAACCATATAAAGAACTTCTCTCTCCTGTACAGGGATGACCTAAAGGGTATCCGGCTTGCCCCTGCCTATGATATTGTCAGCACTACAGTATATGAAGGCAGCAGCAGAGATATGGCATTTCATATTGGTGGGGAATACAGGATTGATAGAATTACGAGAGATTCTTTTGGAAATGCTGCAAAAGAAGTTGGACTTGGGCAAAAATTGGCTATGACGCGTTTTGATGAAATGTGCAGTCGATTTGAAGCCGCACTTTCAGAAGCGGCTGGTATGCTCACGGGGATAGGATCTCAAAAGGCGGCTCAATTCCAGGAGAAGATATTACAAACCGGGGGCTATGGCAAGGTGATTTGCCAGGGAAAGGTCCTTGACAAATAAATTCTGCAGTGTTAGTATTTTAAGTAATTAAATTACGAAACCGTTGAAGCGGAGATAAAGGTGAGAGATGAACCCACAGAGAGCCTGCGGTGCTGGGAAACAGGCGGAAAACAGCTCATCAAATGGACCGCGGAGGGCGCAGTCAAAGGCGGTAGCAGCTGAGTATTCTGCGACGTAGGGACATACGTCAGTTGTCCAAGGTATGTTAGTACCTGTAAAGTGTATGGAGCTTCCATAAATCAGGGTGGCACCGCGGATTGTATATTCGTCCCTGGAAAAGAGAAAATCTCTTTTCCAGGGACTTTTTGCACGCAGGCAATGAGCCATGCCATCAGAGAATATACACCGCTCTGGGGGCTTGCCCACAAAAGCGGTGTATATTCTCTGATGATAGGGCGAAGCCCGTGACGCATATCCACTTACGAAGTGAGTGGATGCCGTCCCGGCGAGGGAAGCAAGCAACGAAACAAAGGAGGCATTAGACATGATCAGACCAGGTCTGGAAGAAATCAAAGCGCTGGCAGCCGCCGGCGAATACAAGACAGTTCCGGTGAGTATGGAGATCCTCTCGGATATCAAGACTCCCATCGAGGTGCTGCGGATCCTGAAGAATGTATCGGGACATTGTTATATGCTGGAGTCGGTGGCGGGCAATGAGAAATGGGGGCGTTACACGTTCCTGGGATACGATCCCGGACTGACAATTTCCTGCACGGACGGAAATATGAAGATCGGCTCGCTCACTTTGCAGACAAAAGAGCCGGGAAAATACATCCGCCAGGTGGTGGAAGATCATAAAAGCCCTGTTTTTGATTATCTTCCGTCCTTCACCGGCGGTCTGGTAGGCTATTTTTCCTATGATTATCTGAAATACGCGGAGCCTACCCTGCGGTTGGACGCAGAAGACACGGAAGGATTCCAGGATGTGGATCTGATGCTGTTTGACAAGGTCATTGCCTTTGATAATTTCCGCCAGAAGATTATCCTGATCGTGAATATGCCGTTAGAAAATGTAGATGCGCAGTACAATAAGGCGATTCTGGAATTAAAACATATGGCGGAGCTGATACGGACCGGGGAACCCTGCAAAGAGGAACCGGGTCGCATGACTACCGAAGTAAAACCGCTGTTTTCCAAAGAGCAGTACTGCGATATGGTGAACAAAGCAAAACACCATATACTGGAAGGAGATATTTTCCAGATCGTGTTATCCAACCGTCTGGAAGCCGGGTTTGAGGGAAGCTTACTGAACACTTACCGGGTGCTTCGTACCGTGAATCCTTCCCCGTATATGTTTTATTTTTCCAGCTCCGACTTGGAGGTGGCTGGAGCTTCTCCGGAGACACTGGTACGTTTGGAAGACGGCGTGCTGCACACCTTCCCGCTGGCCGGGACCAGACCGAGAGGAAAGACAGAGGAGGAGGATCAGCAGCTGGAAACAGAACTCCTGGCAGATCCGAAGGAACTGGCGGAACACAGTATGCTGGTGGATCTGGGAAGAAACGATCTGGGAAAGATCAGCCGTTTTGGAACCGTGGAGGTAGAGAAGGCTTTCTGCATCGAGAGGTACTCCCATGTAATGCATATCGGCTCTACGGTGCGGGGGGAGATCCGGGAAGAGAAGACGGCACTGGACGCCATCGACGCGGTACTCCCGGCGGGAACGCTGTCCGGAGCGCCTAAGATCATGGCCTGCCAGCTGATCAATGACCTGGAAAACAACAAGCGGGGCATTTACGGGGGGGCCATCGGCTATTTGAGTTTTACCGGAAACCTGGACACCTGCATTGCCATCCGCATTGCCTACAAGAAAAACGGAAAAGTATTTGTCCGCAGCGGAGCTGGTATTGTGGCGGATTCCGTGCCGGAAAAGGAATATCAGGAATGTATCAATAAAGCAGCAGCCGTGGTGAAATCCCTGGAACTGGCGAAGGAGGTGGATCTGTGATCTTATTAATTGATAATTATGACAGCTTTTCTTACAATCTGTATCAATTAGTGGGGACCATCAATCCGGATATCCGGGTCATTCGAAATGATGAACTGAGCGTGGAGGAAATCCGGGCTTTGCAGCCGGAAGCCATAATCCTTTCTCCGGGACCGGGCAAACCGGCAGACGCAGGCGTCTGCATTGAAGTGGCGCGGACACTGGGAGCAGAGTTCCCGATACTGGGCGTGTGCCTGGGACATCAGTCCATCTGTGAGGCGTACGGAGCCACCGTTTCCTATGCGAAAGAACTGATGCATGGAAAGCAATCTACAGCAACGTTAGATACCACCTGTCCGATCTTTCAGGGACTTCCGGAAAAAGTAAAAGTAGCCAGGTACCATTCTCTGGCAGCCATCGAAGACACTATGCCGGACTGCCTGCAGGTAGTCGCCCGCACCGAAGATAATGAGATCATGGCGGTAAAGCACAAAGAATACGAAATCTACGGCCTGCAGTTCCATCCCGAGTCCATCCTGACCCCGGACGGGATGCAGATGCTGCGAAACTGGCTGAACAGGTGAGAGCGTGTTTTCGGCGAATTATCGTATATCCAAAGAGCGTTCGCTAAAACTATATTAGGAGGATTAATACAATGATCAAAGAAGCCATAGTAAAAATTGTTGACAAGCAGGACCTGACTTACGATGAGGCATATCAGGTAATGAATGAGATTATGAACGGGGAGACCAGCCAGACCCAGAATGCGGCGTTTCTGGCGGCGCTGTCCACCAAGAGTACCAAGGCGGAGACCACCGACGAGATCGCGGGGTGCGCCGCGGCAATGAGAGAGCATGCCCTAAAGGTAGAGCATGACATGGAGGTTATGGAGATCGTGGGAACCGGCGGAGATGGGGCTCATAGTTTCAATATTTCTACTACGTCTGCCTTCGTCATGGCCGCAGGCGGTATCAAGGTGGCAAAGCACGGCAACCGGGCGGCTTCCTCCAAGAGCGGTACGGCAGATTGCCTGGAGGCTCTGGGGGCGGACATCAATCTGACGCCGGAGCAGTGCAGGGAGCTGTTGGAAAAAGTTGGATTTTGTTTCTTCTTTGCGCAGAAATATCACACTTCAATGAAGTATGTAGGAGGCATCCGCAAAGAACTTGGCATTCGTACCGTATTTAATATACTTGGGCCTCTGACTAATCCGGCGGCGCCGGAAATGCAGCTTTTGGGCGTGTACAATGAGTCTCTGGTGGAACCGCTGGCCCATGTGCTCAGCAGCCTGGGTGTTAAGAGCGGTATGGTAGTTTACGGTCAGGATAAACTGGATGAGATCAGCGTCAGCGCCCCAACTACTGTGTGCGAATTAAGAAACGGAGCATACAAGACCTATGTGATCACTCCCGAAGAATTTGGCCTGACGCGCTGCACGAAAGAAGATCTTAAGGGCGGTACCCCTCAGGAGAATGCCCAGATTACCCGGGCTATCCTGAAGGGAGAGGAAAGAGGACCCAAGAGAAATGCGGTGCTGATGAATGCGGGAGCAGCCCTGTACATTGCGGGTAAGACGGCGACTCTGGCGGAGGGCGTAAAGCTGGCCGGGGAGCTGATCGACAGCGGCGCAGCACTGAAAAAACTGGAGGAGTTCGTGGAGGTTTCGAAGCATGGCGGACACGATATTAAAGACAATTGCTGATTACGCGAAAGTAAGGGTGGAGCAGGCAAAGACCGAAGTACCCCTGGAAGAGATGAAGGCCAGAGCCCTGGAAGCACCCCAAAAAGAAAAATTTGGTTTTGAAAAAGCACTATCGAAAGAGGATATTGGTTTTATCTGCGAGTGTAAAAAAGCTTCGCCCTCCAAGGGACTGATTGCCAAGGAGTTTCCCTATCTGGAGATCGCAAAGTCCTATGAGGCAGCGGGAGCGGCCTGCATCTCCGTATTGACGGAGCCGAAATGGTTTCTGGGAGAGAACCGTTATCTGAGAGAGATCACAGAGAGCGTGAACATCCCCTGTATCCGCAAAGACTTTACGGTGGATGAGTATATGATCTATGAGGCCAGAACCCTGGGGGCGTCGGCGGTACTGCTGATCTGTTCTCTGCTGGATACAGAGATGTTAAAAGAGTATATTGGAATATGCGATGAACTGGGGCTTTCTGCTCTGGTGGAAGCTCATGATGAGGAAGAAATCCATTCAGCTTTGGAGGCCGGGGCCCGTATCATTGGAGTCAATAACCGCAACTTGAAGGACTTTACTGTGGATGTGCATAACAGCGAACGCCTTCGCAGGCTGGTACCGGAAAATGTTCTTTTCGTGGCGGAAAGCGGTATAAAGACAGCGCCGGATATTGAAGTGCTGCGCCGGGCCAATGTCAATGGCGTGCTGATCGGAGAGACACTCATGAGGGCGCCGGACAAGAAAGCAATGCTGGACGCCCTGAGAGGAATCGGCGGAACATTTATGGGGGCGCAGAGAAATTTATGGCAGTAAAAATGAAAATCTGCGGTTTGAGCCGCAAGGAGGATATCAGCTATGCCAATGCGCTGAAACCGGATTTCATTGGCTTTGTGTTTGCGAAGAAGAGCCGCAGATATGTGGATCCCAAAAAGGCGGCGCAGCTTCGCAGACTGCTTGATCCGGGCATTATTCCGGTGGGAGTGTTTGTAAACGAAGATCCCAAGCAGGTGGCGGACTTACTGAAACAAGGGATCATTGAGATTGCCCAGCTTCATGGTCAGGAAGACGAAACATACCTTTTAAAATTGAAAAAAAGGACCGATAAGCCACTGATACAGGCATTTCAGATTGACGGGGCGGAGGATGTGAAACGGGCGGAAAAATCCGCGGCAGATTATATTTTGTTGGATCACGGAGCCGGAGGAACCGGGGAGACCTTTGACTGGTCCTTGCTGGGACACATCAGCCGACCGTATTTTCTGGCCGGTGGTCTGAACCCGGGAAATGTGAAAAATGCTCTGGAGATGACAAAGCCCTATGCACTGGATGTCAGTTCCGGGGTGGAGACAGATAAAGTAAAAGATTTTGAGAAGATGAAGGCATTCGCGGCAGCAGTTCGGGAAATTGCCGCTGCGCAGCGCAGATCCAGCGAAGGAAATAAAACGGTTCCCTAAGCATGGGCAGCCTGAAAAAGTGAGAGAATATAGAAGAATGAAGGGACAGGAGGAATACCATGGCAGAATCAAGAGGACGTTTCGGCATCCACGGAGGGCAGTATATTCCGGAGACGCTGATGAATGCGGTGATCGAGCTGGAGGAAGCATACAACCATTATAAAGACGATCCGGAGTTCAACGCGCAGTTGACGGAGTTATTTAATGAATATGCGGGCAGACCCAGCCGCCTGTACTATGCGGAAAAATTGACGAAGGATCTGGGAGGAGCCAGGATCTATCTGAAGAGAGAAGATCTGAATCATACCGGCGCTCACAAGATCAACAATGTTCTGGGACAGGCACTGCTGGCAAAGAAGATGGGAAAGACCAGACTGATCGCGGAGACCGGCGCAGGACAGCATGGGGTGGCGACGGCCACGGCAGCGGCCCTGATGGGCATGGAATGTGTCGTGTTCATGGGCGAAGAAGACACGAAGCGTCAGGCATTGAATGTATATAAAATGCGTCTTCTGGGAGCCCAGGTAATTCCGGTGACCAGCGGAACCGCGACGTTAAAGGACGCGGTTTCTGAGGCTATGAGGGAATGGACGAACCGCATTTCCGATACGCATTACTGTCTGGGTTCTGTGATGGGACCGCATCCCTTCCCCACCATCGTGAGAGATTTTCAGGCGGTCATCTCAAAGGAGATCAAAGAACAGATGCTGCGCAAAGAGGGACGATTACCGGATGTGGTAATGGCCTGTGTGGGCGGCGGCAGCAATGCCATTGGCACCTTCTACCATTTTATTGAGGATAAAGAAGTGCGTCTGATCGGCTGCGAGGCGGCCGGCCGTGGTGTGGACACCTGGGAGACGGCTGCCACCATTGCCACCGGAAAGCTGGGTATTTTCCACGGTATGAAATCTTACTTTTGCCAGGATGAGTACGGGCAGATCGCGCCGGTGTACTCTATTTCAGCGGGACTGGATTATCCGGGCATCGGGCCGGAACACGCATGGCTCCATGACACCGGGCGGGCAGAGTATGTGCCGGTGACGGATGAGGAGGCAGTGCAGGCCTTTGAGTATCTGAGCCGGACAGAGGGTATTATCCCTGCCATCGAATCCGCTCATGCGGTGGCGCACGCTATGAAAATTGCTCCGCAGATGGATAAAGATAAAATCATTGTTATTACCGTATCCGGCCGCGGCGACAAGGACTGTGCGGCAATTGCCAGATACAGAGGGGAGGACATTTCAGAATGAGCAGGATAAAAGAAGCATTTCAGGATAAAAAAGCCTTCATCCCATTTATTACCTGTGGGTTCCCTGATCTGGAGACTACGGGAAAAATTGTGCGGGCAGCACAGGAAAATGGAGCCGATCTCATTGAGCTGGGGATTCCCTTTTCTGATCCGACCGCAGAAGGTCCGGTAATTCAGGGCGCCAATGTAAAAGCCCTGGAGGGCGGCGTTACCACGGATAAGATTTTTGAATTTGTCCGGGAACTTCGGAAAGATGTGACGGTGCCAATGGTATTTATGACCTACGCCAATGTGGTATTCTCCTACGGCCCGGAGCGTTTTATCAGCACCTGCGCGCAGGTGGGGATCGACGGAATTATTTTGCCGGATCTTCCTTTTGAGGAGAAGGATGAGTTCGATCCGATCTGCAAAAAGTATGAGGTAGATCTGGTGTCGCTCATTGCGCCTACTTCAGAAAACCGCATCGCCATGATCGCGAAAGAAGCCAGCGGGTTTATCTACATCGTATCCAGCCTGGGAGTGACCGGAGTGCGCAGCGAGATTACCACGGACATTGGCGCTATGGTGAAACTGGTGAAAGAGAATACGGATGTACCCTGCGCCGTAGGCTTTGGTATCTCCAAACCGGAGCAGGCCAGAAAAATGGCAGGCTTGTCGGACGGAGCCATCGTGGGTTCCGCCATTATCCGCATCATTGAACAGTACGGCAGGGAGGCGGCTCCCTATGTGGGCGAGTATGTAAAGTCCATGAAAAAAGCTGTGCTGGAGAGTTAAGAAAATATATCACATAAATAATATAATGCATGTAAAATAAACAGTTGACAATTATAATGCAACATGATACTATGTATTTATAGAATTCCTCTGATCTCGTTCCCTTCGAAGAAAGCCGTTATCGCTACTCTTTTGAGGAACGATGCCAGGAATCATCGTTATTCTATCTTGAAGATGGCAGATACACGGTGTTTCTTAGCACGAAGGGAACAAATGAGGAGGTTGGATGGGAAGCGCTGATAAAGTTTCTGAAATTCGTGGGAGCAGGTCTGGAGAAAAGCACCGCAGGCAAAATCGATGGAACCGTTTATCGAGGTTATTTCTTAGGGTTTTCTTGTATCAAATCAAGTAGTATATTGTCATGCCAGTTCTGGCATTTTTTCAAAGAAAAAGGCAGAGGAATTCTGTTTATAAAGACGATTATATCCAAAGCAGCAAATATCTGTGAAGTTCATATTATAATAAAGCAAGATAATAACATAAGAATAAAACCCTGACCTTTCAATACTTTAAGGAACGGGCCGAATAAAAGTGTATATACATGAGGCATTCTATGTTTAATATAGAATATGACATATAATTGACTCTTTGACAATTCATGTGTCTGCAGAGGATATATTTAAATCATAATATAAAGAAGACGCAACAACCCTTTCTAATCCAAATCTTTTATTTGGACTTCATTCTAAAATCAATCGTTTTCATCATCATTATCATCAAATGTATACGCATTTAATTCTGAAAAATCAAGAAATTCTGCAAGTGTCATATTAAAAGCCAAGGCTATTTTGTGAAGCGTTCTGGCTTTTGGGTTTTTAGAAAGCCCTCTGACAATATTATCCAGAGTAGACTGTTTTACCCCACTCATAGCAGCAAGCCGGTATATGGAAAAACCACGTTGTTTACATAGCTGCTTGATTCTGTTTGCATATAATTCTGAATAATTCATAGCAATGATCCCCTTTTCAACCCGTTTTTTGTTACAAAGTAATCGTAACAAAGTATAGCCAGGAATATACCCGCGTACGGGTTGACAATGACTGGAAAATAAATTAAAATAACATTAATTTATACCCGTACACGGGTATATTTATGCAGTGAAGATTCATTATATAGGACTAAGAATCTGATTATTTTAAGGAGGAAAGAGGAATGAAGAAGAGATTCAAAAAGATTCTCAGTATTATGTTAGCTTCCGCCATGCTGGTAACAAACGTTCCAACCGGAACATTTGCGGAAGATAGCGTAAGTGCTGCGAGCGTAGACGATGGTGAGATTGATACGTCTAAAGCAGAAAGCCCAGAGGACAATACTGAGAAAGAGGAAGTAAAAGAGGAAACTGAGTCAGTAAAAAGTGAAGAGTCTGCTCCGGTAGAAAGTGCTGCTTCGAAAGCAGAAGAAGTATCAGAAACGGAACAGGAGAGTGTAAGTGATGCTGAAGGTACGCCCATATCTTCAGTTGTTGAAACGGAGAAGAAAGAGGAGACAGAAAAGAAAAACATTGCTCCGCAAAAAAGTGACACTTCTAAAATAACGAAAGTAACAACGAAAGCTGCAGCCGCAGATAACAATGATGACGACAATGACAACAATGACGACAGTGGCAAGGAAAAAATTGATATCACGTGGGAGAAGCAGGAAAAGTATGAGTGGACTGGTGAGGTACAGGAGCAGATACCGACTGCATCGGCCAAAAACAGTGCAGGAGAAGCGATAACTCTTATCCCTAAACTCACTGGTAAAACAACAAATGGGCAGACCGTGGAGCAGGCCGTGGAGCGGGGAGAATATACGGTAACCGTTAGTCTCAGCGCGGAAGACGCGGAAAAGTATACGCTATCAAATCCGTCTCAAACGTTTAAAATAGAGCCGCGGGAAGTTGCTGTCGAATGGCCTGAGGAAAAGACGAGCGAATATACAGGGACAGAGCAGGAATTGCCAATTGCATATTATGAAAATGTTAATAAAAAGAAAATAGAATGTGGTGTATTGGAAAAAGATAATAAAACATTTCAGAATGCAGACACCTACACATTTATTGCCAGTACACCGGATGAAAACTATGAGTTAAAAAATCCAGAATTTGATTTTGAAATTACAAAGAAAGAACTTGATGTTATATGGCTTGACACAAAAGGGAATATGGTTGAGGAAGGTCATGCTTTTACTTATGACGGAACAAAACAGCAACCCATTGCCCAGGATATTGAAGTAAGCGAAGGAAACAGCCCAGTCACGATTAAACTGGTTACACAGGTTACTTCGGATGAGGAGCCAATAAATTGTGGACCTTATTCTGTCACTGCTTCCATAGCCGATTCACAATACAAGCAAAACTATGAGTTAAAGGAAGCTGCGGTTGTTCGCAACTTCAGCATAGCAACTAATAAGGTTGAGGTTGTATGGAAAGAAGATTCCATACCTAAAAAGTATGATGGCGAGGCTCACTCTCCTGTAGCATACTATATAAATCTAGAGGGGGAACCGGTAGAGTGCATCGTTACAGAAGATGCCGGAAAAGAAATCAAAAATGTTGATAAGTATTCTGTGACTGCTTCGCTGAAACAGGATGATCCAGACAGTAAAAACTACGAATTAACGGGAGTGAAAAGCAAATCGTTTGAAATTAAGCAACTTAATATTACAATCACTCCAGTATCCGGACAAGGGAAGGTTTATGGAGAAATTGATCCACTTCCATATGAGTATGAGATTAGCTATATAGAAGATGATCCTGATCTGAAGATGAATGATCAGATACTTCCAATTATGCTGTGACTGTAGAAGAAGAGTATTTCGAAATCACCCCCAAGGAAGTTGAGGTTGAATGGGATGAAAATTCCATACCTAAAGAGTATGATGGCGAGGCTCACTCTCCTGTAGCATACTATATAAATCTAGAGGGGGAACCGGTAGAGTGCATCGTTACAGAAGATGCCGGAAAAGAGATCAAAAATGTTGATAAGTATTCTGTGACTGTTTCGCTGAAACAGGATGATCCAGACAGTAAAAACTACAAATTAACGGGTGAGACAAATAGAACGTTTGAAATTGAGAGACTTAATATTACAATCACTCCAAAATCTGGACAAGGGAAGGTTTATGGAGAAATTGATCCACTTCCATATGAGTATGAGATTAGCTATATAGAAGATGATCCTGATCTGAAGATGAATGATCAGATAGACTGTAGAAGAAGAGTATTATGAAATTGAAGCAATATCTATCGAGGCTGAGGAGAATAAAATAACAAGCCGTAAGGGTAGTTTCTCTCTGACGGCGACAAACCTTGATGAAGATTTGCTGGATAATAAGACTGAGAGAAAGATTGTTATCACTGCAGAATTTCCGGAGGATAATAAGGGAATTGTCTTTTCCGAAGATCTGGACGATTACATTTCGGGTGCGGAAAAGGGGATAGACTTCACAGGAAAAGTAGAAAAAACCATCCATATCGGAGATATTGAGTATAAAACGACAAAAGGAAAACAGGAACTGAAATGGAATGGAAAACTTCCGGCGGGAACTGTGCTGAAACTGTGGGTGTGCGATGCAAAAGGGGAAAGAGTAAGTAATATCGAGACAATCAAGGTTATTCAGTACCCTGTCAGCCTTGAATGGGGTTCTACGGCTGACGAAAATCCGGCAACTACTTATCTGAGCAAGAACGATAAGTTGACCTTATCCGGAAATAAGGGCGAGTACGTGGAAGTGAAATACAATGGAACAACATACTATTCGTCATTGGATCAGACCATTACGCCGGTTGTGAATAATTCCGGTTCGAAGCACGATCAGCAGACGGCAACAGCTGGATTTGTGGATGTCCTTAACCTGACTTTTGAGGAAGCATCTTACAAATTTACTTATGACAATGAAGCATTCCAGATCCCGTCTGATTCGATACGGTTTGAAAATCGTGGAAAGACAGTATCAATTACCCTTCCGGAAATTGGAACCATCAAGGAAGTGACGATTCCGGGCGGTAAGGTGACGGTATCCGGAGAGACCGGAACGACATTTGATTTTCCGGTAAGCTGGTCAGGGAAAGACTTGATTCCCACCGGAAGCGCCATCTCTGTGTCCTATATGGATCAGGGGGGAAATGAAGGAAAGGGAAGCAGCGTGGCTTCCCGCTCCACAGTAACTACACCGATCACATTGAAAATCAGACCGGAACTGAATGGAAACGGATATCTGAACGGGCGCAGCAATACTTTGATCGTCAGCGGTTCCGCCTGTGCATGCGAGCCGATTCGCGTGACGGTAGCGGATATGTCTCAGTCTACTTATGCCAGTCAGAAGGAAGTATGGAGCGACAGCAACGGTACCTGGGAAGCGATGTTTGATATGTCCAGGTTACCAGAGGGAGGAGATTTCCAGATTACCGCGGAGTATATGGATGTCAACGGCCCAAGCGCGGCGATGACAGCAAGGTTTGATGCGTATGTGGCATCACCGGCCACACTTTCTCCTATCTACGAAGAAATGACGCATCTGAGCGGTATGGCAGAGCCCGGTACAGCGGTCGTTCTGATTGTCGGTGATCAGCACTATGAGATGGAAGTGGATCGGTTTGGTCACTTTTCGATGGATGATGTTCCGATGATGGTTGCATATGATGAGAACGCAAATGAAGAAGACACACAGAATCTGCCGACTTCTTTTGATATCTATGTAACCGATATTGCAGGAAATACTTATATCAGACACTATGATATCCCTAAGCCGGGTGATCCGTTTGAAGTAAGCGCTGTTGTAAATCCGCTTGGAAAGATTTTTTATTCTGCCGACAAGGATCAGTCAGACGCCTATGTGGCAACACCGGTGAAAGCAGAGGACTTGGAAGATGGAACTTTGGAACTTCCGCTGCTGTTTGGTATGAGTTATGAGGTTGGAAAACTCACACTTACAAAGACGGAGAATGGATTTACGGTGGCTTCTGAAGTAGTGCCGAATGAAGAGATTGATGAGGATGACTATGAGATAACAGAAGAAAAGCTGTATGTGTACACATCAAAACCGACGATGCAGGAATTGAGAAGCCATGCTGGAAGGGAATATGGATATGGCGAGGAGATCCCTCTGAATGACGATGAAACAGTATGGATCGTTGATGAAAAGGAAATGACAATTCTGGAAGAGGATATTATGGAACTGGAACTCTATGATTATGAGCACAGTGAAGATTATCCGAACTATCAGGAGCAGTAAACCAAAAAGAAATCCATGTTACAAAGGAGCCGTCGTATAGGTTATGCGGCGGCTCCTTTCAAGATTAGAGCAGAAAAGCCGTGTGATGTTATACAAAAGGAGATCCCGGATGAAATCGATTGAGGTGATAAAGGCATTATTGATGAGAGTAGATTTTTGGATTTATATCGTAATGGGAGTGATTTTTTTGTCTGGAATTTTTTTGTGTCTGCGTCCTGTGAGAAAGATTCAAAAAGCGCTCCGAAAGGGAAGAGAGCATTTGAGCGAACGCCGCCCGGATGGAAGTTATTTATATAATCAACCCGATTTTCTGGATTGCCGATTAATTGATGATTGTTGGGCACGCTTCCTGAGTAATCTTGAGATGATGCAAAAAAATAATGCGGTATGTGAGGTCTCTGATTTTATTAATTCACAGACAGTGATCCGTGAGCCAGGGCATTCTTCCTTCGGGGAAATGATACCGGGAGTGTTGACTACCCTGGGAATTGTGGGATCTTTTTATGGCATCGTAACAGGTCTGTCAACACTGGATCTGAGTACGACGGAAACAATGAGCCAGTCAATTGCCGTACTTATCTCGGGGATGAGACTGGCATTCAATACCTCGATTGTTGGCGCAGTGCTTGCGGTTATTTTTCAGCTTATGAGAAGAGTGATCATAGGGAATGCGGAACGAACAATGAGGAGTTTTATCAGGAGTTGCCACACGCAGATCACCGCGATGCTTACTCCTGAGGCAATGATGATGCAGACACTGCATGCAATTCTGGCAGAATTGAGAGCGATGAGTGGAGGGCATCATCATGAGAAAAAAATATGATTCAGAATATGAAGATAAGGAATCCTTTAGCCCCTGGGAAACCTACTCTGATTTGTACTGTGGGTTGCTTCTTGTTTTTGTACTTCTCTTTTTCTTTGCGATTTACCAGTATATTGCGGCAAAGGAGTCAAATGATGCCGACACGCTGGCATTGCAGGAGTCAATGAAAGCGGAGCAGGCTTCCGTTTTGGCTTTGTATAAAGCAGACCTTGAGGATCAGCAGACTGCATATCAGGAGAAAGTAAACCAGCTGAACAGTCAGCAGACGGCATTGGCAATTGTGCGCTCTGACCTGGAGGACAAGGAAGCGGAGCTGGAAGAAAAAGCAGAATTACTCACGACCCAGCGTAGCCAAATAGAAGCACAGGAGACTCTTTTGAATGAGCAGGAAATAGTGCTGAATGAACAGAGGGAATTGTTGGATACGCAGGCAGTTCAGCTAGAACAGATTATTGGAATCCACGGTCAGCTGATAGAAGAGCTGAATGTAGAACTGACAGCAAATGATATACAGGTGCAGGCGGATCAGAAGACAGGTGCGATCGCGTTTGCAAGCAAGATCCTGTTCGACGTGGACAGTAATGAACTGACCGGCGAGGGTAAGGAATTTTTTGAAAAATTTCTCCCTGTTTATCTGGAAGTACTTTTGCAATCTGGGTTTCGGGAATATGTGGCGGAAATCATCGTTGAAGGACATACGGATGATACCGGATCTTATATGCATAACCTCGAGTTATCCCAGAAACGCGCATTTAGCGTTGCGGAATATTTTTTGAATGACGGATGTGATTTCCTGGAATCCAAACAGATTGAAGATTTGCGTTCGCTGATTACTGTTAATGGCTGCGCGGATAAGGATCCTGTTTACAGCTCAGATGGTTCGATTGATGCGGAAAGATCAAGGCGAGTCGAAATAAAGTTCCGGCTGAGAGATCGGGAAATGATTGAAGAAATGGATGATATATTGAAACAAATTGAGTAACTATGTGGATACAAAGCAATACGAAACTGGAAATGCAGGGAGAGAGCAGATGAGAAAGTATTGTTGGAGAAAAGTGGTTTTGCCAATGGCATTGTTCTGTATATTTGTTTTTCATACGGAAGTACTTGCTGAAGTAGATAAATTGAGCATCAACCAGATGATACAGAACGGAAATAATGTTTTTCTGTATGTAAGTGTATTGGATGATGAGGGCAGGCCTGTAACAGAAACTCTTCCGGCAGAGAGATTCTCTGTGCTGATTGACAAAGATGAGATGTTGATTCCGGATGAGGCGGCAAGGTTTCAATCATTGGAAGAAGGAATGAATTATGTTTTCTGTATAGATATTTCCAAATCCGTGACAGAGCAGGAAATGCAGGAGATTCGTGCAGGGATTTCCGCATTTGTAAATGGAATGACGAAAAACGATTATGCAGGCCTCATTACAATAGGGACGGAAATCACTTCTATTTGCGATCTGACCCAGGATAAAAACTCCCTGAATTTAGCAATTGAAAAGCTGGATCGGACGGCGAACAAAACGTATCTCTACAAGGGCTTGTCATATGCGCTTGACAGACAGAGGAAAAAATTTTCCGGTATGCCGGAGAGAACTTCTATCATTCTCTTTACAGATGGAATGGATGATTCAGACGGAGCATCCAGCGAAGATGAGATACTTCTGGACATTGCTGAGACAAGAATTCCAATTTATGTAGTTGGCCTGAAGGGAAATGATTCTGTGGCGAATCTGAACTCAGTCGGGCAGATTGCAAGGCAGTCAGGAGGCAGTGTCTATTCCTACAACGATATGTCGATCGCAGAGGCGATGGAAACGATAAATCAAGTAGTAAAGGATACGTATGTGCTGCATGTTCTGCCGGAAGAACCCAGTTTTGGGAAACAGAATCTGATCTGGAAGACCACATACTCTGCGGAGGGTTATACCGTGTCCAGCTCTAATTATGTATTCTCGCTGGGCATGGAAAATGTAGTGTTCGCTGAACCGGAGACAGAACCGGAGACAGAACCGACGATGGAATCGGAGCAAACGGATCTTTCGGATCCGGAAACGGAGGAGAAAAAACAGGAATGGACGGAGACGAAGACAGCGATGGTAAGCCAGACGGAGGAAGAGCCGGGTGGGGAAACCGAGTCCGAGACAGGTGTGTATTCGGATATAAAAAAGAATGAAACCGGTTCAGGAACGGTATCTCAGATATGGGAAAGAGCGAAAGCGATGGTAGAAGATTATTTTTACATTCTGATAGCAGCGTTTTTGATACTTATTTCTCTTGTGATTATCCTGATTGTACTGCTGCGTGGCGGACGAAAGAAGAAACGGCTGGTTTCCGATACCTATCAGGGTCCCCTCGGCTATTCAGGATTCGAACAGAGTTCACTGAATTCGTTTGGTGAGGAAACTGTTGACGAACGGCAGGATATGGAGAAGACAATTGATGAATCCGGGTTTGAGAATTATGACGATGAGCGCACTGTGGATGGTTTCTCATATAAAGGAATAAAACTGCGGTTTAAGATTACTTTCGAAGGACAGACAAAAGTGGTTGAGCGCACTCTGGTCGACCAGTTGACGTTGGGGCGGGGAGATAATTGTGATATTGATGTAGTGCTGCAGTCAACTTCTGAAGAACGAAAACTGACATCCCGGCTTCATGCCAGTATTATTAACCGGCCGGATGGATTGTATGTTAGAGATGAAGGCGCAAGGAATAAGACATATATCAACGGGGTGGAGGTAGATGGCGAGAGACCTTTGCGCGATGAAGATGTATTGCAGCTTGGTAATGCTATGATTCAGATAAAGATATTACAGGTCTAGTTTAGGAGTATGCATATGAAGAAAAAAATATTGGGAATCATTACGTTGGTAATTTGCATGATACTTACAAGCAGCATGGATTTGTATGCGACAAACATACAGCTCTCCTCTAAGGACGGAACAGTAAAATTGAGCTATGTCGAAGATTCTTTTCAGGAAAATGCGGAATACCGGATTCTTGTATATGCAAATGCGAAAAAGGATGAAAAGCCTGTCTGGATCGAGACGGATGAAGTAGAGCTCACCGGTGAGGAACTGAGGGAACGGTATGGAAGTAAGGAAGGAGGGATTCTTGAAGAAGCGCCGGCTTCCAGAAAGGTAGCTGTAGAGATTTTTAAAAAAAACGGGGACAGATGGGAAAAAACTCCACGTATATATACAAGTTTAAGTGATTCAAACGCAAAGGAAATAACTTACCAGTGTGAAATAGAGGAAAACGACCAGGATGAAAGGGAAAAGCTAGACTTGTTGATGAGTGAAACAAGCAGCTTTGTATTCAGGGTTGAAGGAACATTAGATAATAAAGAACAATATTATATTCAGGTGGATAAGACGATTCTTCCTTTAGTGAGTGCGGAAGAATTGTATGATTTCCAGGCAGAGATACGTCCGTATAAAACAGATATTTTCGTGAGGATATCGCCAAATCGCCTCTTTTCTGATATTCCTGCTGTTTTTATCTGCAACAGAAGGGATGCGGATGGGATATCCTTAACAGAATGTAAAACAGAATATGTTTTTGGAGATGAAATAGAAGAGGAAACTGAAACGGAAACAGAGACTGAGACGGAGACAGAGAAGGTAACTGAAGCTGAGACAGAGACGGAAACGGAGACAGTGACAGAAACAGAGACAGAAGCGGAACCGGAGACAGAAACAGAGACAGAAGCGGAACCGGAGACAGAAACAGAGACAGAGATGGAAACAGAGACAGTAACAGAAACAGAGACAGAGGCGGAAACAGAGACAGAAAGCGAAATAGAAATAACTCTAAGTTCAAACTCCGAAAATATCAAAAAATTTACGGATAATAGTGAATGGGCTCATAATAACGAGGCTGTGACAGGATTTGAAACCGAGTTTGAAAGCGAGGAAGAAGAAAGCCAGTTGTCAGAACAGATGAAGCCGGAAAAGCCAACGGAAGCGTTGACAGAGAAGGATATAAAGGAGAGCGAGGAGACAATATTCGGTAATGAGACGGATTTCATAACGGAAATTTCGAGTGAGTTAGAAACAGAAGAACCAGCGGAAGAGGAAATCGTATCTAAAAAAGCAAATTCGCGGCATTTGTTCCATGTATTTGATGGAATGGACGCACCTAAAATGATAGGTTTACTTTTGTTATTGGCAATCATATTTGTATTGCTTTGCCTGATGAAACATCAGCAGCGGGTAATGACACAGACGAAAGTTCCGTTTTCAAACAAAGATGACGAAGCAACCATCGAACCGAACAAACTGCATAAGCGCAGATAGGAGAGATAAAATTGGCAAATAAGATAATAGAGAGTGTTGTAATCAATAATAAAGGACGTGTGAGAGGAAATAATGAGGACAATTTTTTCCTGAATGGAATCTATTTGCAGCGCAAGGAAATGGATGAAGGGGCGTTTATTTCAAACAGCAGCGAGGATCTCTTTCAACTATATGCGGTCTGCGATGGCATGGGGGGAGCGGACAGCGGAGAAGAAGCGTCCTACTGCGCGGTTCATGAGCTTTCACTTGGGTACCAGGAATTGAACAAAAAGCTCCAGCCGGACGAATTGACGGATGTGTTATACAATATTTCGGAAAAAATACGGCAGGAAGCACTGCAGCGGGGGCAGAAATCAGGGACGACCATAGCGATGGCAGTGGTGGATGACGGCCAGCTGTGTCTGGCTAATGTGGGAGACAGCAGAGTATATCGCCTGCGTAATAACTCATTGCAGCAGATGTCTGTGGATCATTCAAAGATACAGAGAATGATGTCAATGGGGTTGATTACGCCGGAACAGGCCAGAACAGATCCAAGTCGTCACGTGATTACACAGTATCTTGGAATGCCCTCAGATATTAAAATTGCTCCATATATCAGCCAACCGTCAGAACTCCGTGAGAACGACATTTATTTGCTGTGTAGTGATGGTTTGACGGACATGGTGGAGGACAAACAGATAGAAGCTGTATTAGCTTCAAAGGCGGATTTGAAAGAAGCGGCACAGACCCTCATGAAAGCAGCGATGCAAAACGGAGGAAGAGATAATACTACGATTATGCTGCTGCGTGTAAAGAACGTGGCGGATAAAACGGAAGTACCGGGCAAGAACAACACCGGACTGCAAACGGTGCTGACAGCGGCACAGGCAATAGTTGGAGGCGGAATACTTCTGACGATTGCAGACTTCGTATATTACATCTTACATTAATGAATAATAGCAGGCGGCAAGAGAGCAATGGATGATAGATACAGAAAATATGAGCCTTTTTTTGGAAAGTGGTATATAAAAAGAGAATTGGGAAAAGGCTCCTTTGGTCGCGTATATGAAATTTATTGGGACGATGGCCTTGGAAGCCGTTCTAAATCTGCCCTGAAGGTGATTCATATTCCATCGGAAGAGGCGCTTGCCGCCCAAAAGGAAGCACAGCCTAATATGGAGGCGGTTAGAACTTTTTTCTTGAAACAGGTAGAAAGAATAAAGGACGAAATACGTATCCTTCAGCGGTGTAAAGGTCATAGCAATATTGTCAGTTATGAAGATCACTTGATTATAGATAATTCCGAAGATGGAGAATTCGGATGGGATATACTGATCCGCATGGAACTGCTGTATCCATTGTCGGAACATTTTGCCAGAAAAGAAGCGACACAATACGATGTAATCCAGATGTGGCAGGATATTACAAATGCCCTGATTTATTGTGAAGACCAGGGGATTATTCACCGTGATATCAAGCCTGCAAATATTCTGGTATCCGAGAGCGGGCATTATAAGCTATCAGACTTTGGCGCTGCAAGAAAAAGCATGCAGGGACAGGATGCCTCTACCCGAATTGGTACAGAACTCTACATGGCTCCGGAGGTCTACAAAAACCAAAAGTATGACAAGCGCGCAGACTACTATTCATTAGGCCGTGTAATCTACTTTTATCTAAACTTCAGAAGACATGCGTATCTTCCGCCCTATCCGCAGGTTGTAGATGCGAAAGATTATGATGCGGCAGAGGAAAAGCGCCTGAAGGGCGATAAGCCACCAAAAATTGAGGGTGTGTCTAAAGAAATTAATAATGCTCTTATGAAATCGTTGGCTTTTCGCCCTGCAGACCGATATAAAAGTGCCAGAGAACTGTATCAGGTGATAGAACAAATCCGGGTACAGCAGAAAGAAGAGTTGATCCAAAAATGGCTGGATCCGATGATTAAGCGCTTGGAGCCCGGATCTGTTTTTGATCCGAAGCCTTCACACAAATCAAATAACGGTCTGCTGATAGGGGTGGCTTGTCTGCTGATGGCAGTGGGAGTAACCGGATTAGTCTTTGGAATACAGACAAAGATAGAAAAAGATAATGAAATGAACATAAAGATGGCTTTGGAGGAAAGGAAACCGGAACAGAGAGATAAAGTGTATTCTGATACTGAGCAGCTCGAGGTGGAAACAGAGCTTGAGACGGAAACGGAGACCGAGACGGAAACAGAGACCGAGACGGAAACAGAGACCGAGACGGAAACGGAGACCGAGACGGAAACGGAGACCGAGACGGAAACAGAGACCGAGACGGAAACGGAGACCGAGACGGAAACAGAGACCGAGACGGAAACGGAGACCGAGAGAGACCGAGACAGAAACAGAAACTGAGACGGAAACCGAGGAACGATATATTAGAGTAGACGGAGTTTTAAGTTATAGCATTACAGAGGGAGAAACAATAAATGTAAGTATTGACAGCAACATAGATGATATTACTACGGAGTATGACGATAAACTGCTTGCTGTATCCTGGGAGGGAAGTCAACTCAGAATAAAAGCAATACAGGCGGATAATGATTGGCATACAGTAGCTCTCAGCAATGCGGATGGAAGCGTATCGGTATCCCTCAATGTCCGTACGGAAATAATTTTGCCGGATACCCGCATATACGGGAAGCTGAAACGGCCCAGCGACGGGGAAGTGGTTGATAATGAAATGGGCATCTCCGGCTGGATACTGACCAGTGAAGAGGTAGGAGATATTGCGGCATTTGCAGATGTGTTTTCGCAGGGGGCTGTTGTGGAGTCATATGAACTCACAAACCTGAAGAGTATGGGAGAAAACACTTTTGAGAAACAGAAAAACAAAAATGCGGAAGAAATCGTTGCAGAGAATGGATATGAGATAAAAAATCAGCATGACATATCACAGCTTGAGGAAGGAGACTATACTCTGGAGATTCGAGTGGTCGAGGAAGAAACCGGTGAGGAAGAAGTGATGGATACAATATCATTTTCTGTTTCACATGGGAGAGCTTTGGATGATGAAGGACTTCGCAGACTCCTGGGAGAAGAGACAGAGCAGGCTGCGGATAGCACGTACTTCTTGGATGAACAAAATGGCTTTGCGATAGGGATGGATGAAAACGGGATGATATCTGCTAACGCGGAGCAGATCATCTTTACCGGGTGGCTGAATTCCGTGGAAGGTACAGGATTAAGCGCGTTTTTCTATATTGACGGAGAACCGTACACGAGAGACAGGATTGTTGAACTGGGTGGAGATGTATCAATCGAGCAGGTTCCTCGAAACATTGAGACGATCGGGACGAAGCTGCGTGGTATGGAGATACAAAACCAGGAGGAGGCAGGATTTATAATCGGTATGAAGCTTCCTTTTCTGGACGTAGGAGAGCATACGATTGGATTTTCTTATAATGTAGCAGTGCCTGGACAGGAAGTAGAGACGGTGGATTTGAGCGCTGTTTCTATGACTATTGATCCGTCCATAAGCATAAAAGAAAACGCAGCTGATCAGATAAAGGATACTTGGGCGCGTGAGATGCCGGATTATGAGGAAACAGAGAAGGAGACCGAGTCAGAGGGTTGAAAATATGAAGAGAGCAAAGGAAAGACATTCCCGGATAAAAATTTTTTATCATTTCTTTTTATACTCAATTGTAATGTTCGCTATAGTTTTACCGATAAAGGTGAACGCAGAGCCAACGGTAACCAGGGTGTTTACACAGCAGGGCAGTCCGAGCGTTATGTGGTATGTAAGCGGTATGGAAGGCACTCTGGGTGAAGTTGGGGCGGCGATAGGGACGATCCCCTGTGAAATTGTGGCATGTGGGAAAATACGGGAGGAATCTGACCTGGCTTTCCGCACCATTGTTTTGCTTGATAATTCTCTGTCGATCAGTCAGCCTAATCGGGAAAAAGCAAAGGAATTAGTGTCACAGGTAATAAAAAATCATGCAGAGAGGGAGACATTTGAAATCTATACTTTTTCTACCGAGCTTCATCAGATAGGGAGCGGAACAAATTATGATGAGCTGATCTTGGCGGTGCAAAATGTTGCGTTTGAGAATCAGGATGCTTATCTGATTGAATGTGTTGCCCAGATTTTGAGTGACATCGGAAAGGATGGAGCTCAGTATTATAACCGTATCCTGCTGATTTCAGATGGAGTAGATGACAATGTATCCGGACGGACCTTTTCAGAACTTATGGATATGCTGGAAGATGATGACTATCGGTGTCCGATTCATACCATCGCGTCAATATGGGAGAAAGATAAGACGGGAGTGAAAGATCTTTCAGCTCTTTCCAGAAAAGTGGGAGCGCAGTCATTTATTATAGATGAATATGAAGATATCTCCCAGATTGTATCGCAAATCGATTCAGATTATGATGCGGACTATTTTATGTTTGATCTTCCGCTGGAAGAGAAAGACGGAACCGTCAAGCTCTTGCAGCTTGAGGTGAACACTTCCCAAGGGACTTTTCGTGTGGCACGTGAGATAAACACGCCAACCCGCACGCAGGAGGAAGAGGATTTTCTTAATGAGCAAGTGCAAACTGATACAGAAGATGGAACAGACATAGTGGAGGAG
Source organism: uncultured Lachnospiraceae bacterium (assembly GCA_902778245.1). Lineage (GTDB taxonomy): Bacteria > Bacillota > Clostridia > Lachnospirales > Lachnospiraceae > Merdiplasma. Next base: position 28,503 of record CACYXH010000052.1, read on the forward strand.
GTGGAAGATCAACCGATTACGGAAGCTCCCAAGAGGGTGCTTGTGATCGTCGAACCGGATGGGCAGGAGGAGACAGAAGCAAAGAGTGAACTGGAAACTTCCTCGGGTAAATATCCGCTTTCTGTATTTATAGGAATAGGAATTGGGGTCGCGGCACTTCTCTTGGCACTTCTGCTTTTGCTGATAACCCGAAGAAGGCGAAAATCTGTCTGGGATGATGATTTTGATTACTGGAAACAGAATGAAAATGATAGAAGACAAAAGGACACTGACGAAGAACGGGAACAGAGAGAAATGACCTACATGGAAGAACATCCGGATTCTCATAACGGGGATACGGTGGGTATGTGGGATAACATTGGCGGAGGTTCCGGAAAGAATATTATATTGAACGGGATCGATAATAACAGTCACTATGATTTTGTCCTGCGGTATGAGACCTTGATTGGGCGTGACAGTTTGTGTACCGTTGTGCTTAAGGACAAGAAAGTTTCCAGAAAGCATTGCCAACTGATAGCGAGAGAAGAGGAACTGTATATTGAGGACATGGGGTCCAAGAATGGGACATTTGTAAACGGGGAGAGAGTGATAGGAGAGATGCCGATACATTCCGGTGACATTTTGAAAGTAGGAGATACTAGTTTTAAGGTAGGAGTTATATAGCGGGTAGAAAGTTATGAGAGTAACGGGAGATATGATTTGGATAATCGCAGAAGGGGTTCTGTTGATTTTGCTGTTGACTTTAAATATTTATGTGTTTCGCAAGAGAAAAGGAATCGCAAATCGAAAGAATATGGAGGAGCTTCAGAATAGAGAAACGGAACTTGAACGGATGCTGATGAATCCGGTGGCAGGGCAGATCGGAGCCGGGGGAAGACAGCTTCGGCCATACGAAGAAAAATATATGTCCGAGAGCAAGAGTATAAGTAACTCCCCCGGAGGCGTTCAGGTTGAATTGATCGTAAGATCTCCCATATCAGAAAAGAAGTACTTTGTTACAATTCAGGGACAGATGACAATCGGCACCGCGCCAACCAGTGAGCTTATCATTGATAGCCATTCAGCGTCCGGAATGGAATGTATATTGTCCCAAAAGGGCGATAACCTTATGTTCCGGAATGTGAATAAAGGTAAAGTGGTTGCAGAGCGGAATCACACAAAAAAGACATTAATGGACGATGAGTCGGTACGCGTGCACTCAAGTGACAGATTTTATTTGGAAGATACCGTAGTAGAAATCAGATTTGTATAGGCACAGGAGAATGGATAAATGGGAATGATCGTATCGGTATACACAAAAGAATATTTTCATGAGTTTGTGCTTCCTCCGATCAACAATTCGGATTATACACTAAATATTTATCGAAATCGCTTTAAGTTAAGAGAAGATATCTCAGTACAGCTTGAGGTAATCGATGACTGTTGGAAAATATGTCCGGATGAAAAGTACAAAATATACAAAGGGGAAGAAATCCGGGAATCCTATGTTTTAAAGGAGAGCGATGCACTAAAACTGGTCTCGATGAACAACGATCAGATTACTCTTTTGATCAGGGAAGTGGAAAGTCCATTCATTGTGTACAAAAAGTACGATATTTCCCACATAGACAGGATAACGATCGGCAAAAATGCGGATAATCTGATCTGCTGTGATTCTCTGGGCATGATATCTGCGGTTCATGCCATTTTACGAAAACAGGGAGGCAAGTGGTTTATAAAAAATCAAGGCTCGAACGGATTGTATTTGAATTCCGGCTGGACTTCATCAGGCGCTAAGCTTCAATTTGGCGATTTTATTAACATTATCGGTCTTCATATTGTATTCTTGGGAAATTATCTTGCCATAGATACATTAAATGAAAGAATCCATGTAAATGAAGGTGTATTGAAAGCAGTAGACTTAAATTATGACGAGGAGAAGCATGAACATGCGGCAAATTCGGAGGAACTTTCCGCACCTGCAGGACAGGCGAAAATTATGTTTCACAGATCCCCGAGAAATATAGAAAAGATAAATATGGATGAAATAGAGATAGAAGCGCCTCCAGCCACAGCCAAGACAAAAAGACCGCCGCTGCTTCTTACGATCGGTCCATCTTTTACCATGGCAATCCCAATGCTGCTGGGTTGCCTGTTAATGGTTTATGCGTCCAGAGTTTCTGGTGGAAGTTCAGGATTGTTTATGTATTCTGGCCTTGTGATGGCCGGTTCCTCTGCTGTAATAGGTGTATTCTGGGCAATGGCTAATATGAGATATCAAAAAAGAGCGGAACAGGAGGAGGAAGCTCACAGATTTGACGCATATGGAAAATATCTTGTAGAAAAGACGGAGACGATACGTGAAAAGTATGAAAGTAATACCAGGGCGCTGCAATCAATGTATCCAGCGGCGGAGGTATGTGCTTCTTATAATGAAACAACCCCTGAGCTTTGGAACAGGAATTTTTCCCATGAAGATTTTTTAAAATGCAGGCTCGGACTGGGCAATCTGCCGTTCCAGGTCTCAATCAACGTTCCGAAAAAGAAATTTACGCTGCATAAGGACTTGCTGGAAGAGAAACCATATACGCTTCGGGATAATTTTAAGATGTTGTACAAAGTACCTATTTTGATGGATATTATACATCATCCGATGACAGGTATTGTAGGAGGAAAGGATAAGAAAGGGGCACTTGAGATTGCAAGGATACTTTGTACACAGATTGCGGCGACCCATTGCTATACAGATGTAAAAATGGCATTTATCTATGATTCGTCGAAATCGGAGGATGCCGGTCTGTGGGATTTTGCAAAATGGTTTCCACATACCTGGGCTGAGGACCGCAAAATCCGTTATATCGCATCGGAAAAAACACAGATCAGTGATGTGTGTTATGAACTTACGAAAATCTTTCGCCAGAGAAACGAAGAGATGACGGACAGTACAGAAGAAGTGATAAAAAAACCTTACTTTGTTCTGTTTCTGACGGATATCTCACTGGTAGAGGAAGAACTACTCTCGAAATATATCTTTGACAAAGACGAAAAACTTGGTTTTTCTGTGTTTATTCTTTCCGATACTTATGAGCATCTGCCCAATGCCTGCGATTATATTATTCAGAATGATGGATTTTATCAGGGTATTTACAATGTTTCCGCACAGAAAGAAGAACGGATAGACATTACCTTTGACAAACTGGACGAAGGGGAATTGCAAAAGCTATCCCGCCGTCTGGCAAATATTGAAGTGCAGGAGCTTGAAACCGGCGGAGAGATTCCAACAGCATTGACTTTCTTTGAAATGTATGGCGTTTCAAGACCTCAGGAGTTGAACGCGCAGGAACGGTGGTTGAAGAATCGTACCTATGACAATATTCGTGGAATGATCGGGCAGAAAGCCGGAGGGGTGCCATGCTTTATGGATGTGCATGAAAAGTATCACGGTCCCCATGGCCTGGTAGCGGGTACGACAGGTTCCGGTAAAAGCGAGACCCTGCAGACCTATATGTTGTCTCTGGCACTGAACTACAGTCCGGATGATGTTGGCTTCTTTATTATCGATTATAAGGGGGGAGGTATGGCACATCTGTTTGACGGGCTTCCGCATCTGGTTGGACAGATATCCAATCTATCAGGAAATCAGGTTCACAGGGCAATGGTTTCCATCAAGAGCGAGAACAGGCGCAGACAGCGAATCTTTAATGAGAACGGAGTTAACAATATTAATGCATATACCAGGCTGGTCAAGAACAAAGAGGCAACGCAGCCGATACCGCATTTGTTTATCATCATAGATGAGTTTGCGGAGCTGAAAAAAGAAGAACCGGATTTCATGAGAGAGTTGATTAGTGTTGCGCAGGTAGGGCGAAGCCTTGGCGTGCATTTAATCCTGGCAACGCAAAAACCTAGCGGAACGGTAGATGATAACATCTGGAGTAATTCAAAATTTCGTTTGTGCCTGAGGGTGCAGGATAAAGAAGACAGTATGGATATGCTACATAAGCCGGATGCCGCTTATATTACCCAGGCCGGACGCTGTTATTTGCAGGTAGGAAGCGATGAAGTGTATGAACTGTTTCAATCAGGATGGAGCGGAGCTCCCTATGATGAGACGCTGGAGACTGGATCAACCGAGATTGCCCGTTTGTTGATGCTTACAGGTAAAGTGGATGTTGTGGGCGGACATATTAAGGCAGCGCAAAAAGATATTGCCACAAGAAATTGGCTGAACGGATTGTTGTCCTGTGTAGATGAAGCCTTGAAGCTACAAGATATTCCGGTGGAGAATATGACAAAAACGCAGGATGATCTTCAGAAGTTTACCAAAACTGTTTTTGGAATAATTGCTGCGAGAGGGATTGACTATGAGGCAGGAAGGTATAATCAGGAACGGCTTGAAAATCTAATCAGACTGTATGGCACTGAATGGAAGATGCAGGAGGATGTGGTGGGAACTATTATGCGGCACGCCCAGATGGACAGCATCAAATTGCCCACACCAAAGGAAAAAACACAATTGGATTCGGTGCTTCAGTATCTGGCAAAGACATCCCGGCAAAATGGGTATCTGCAGAATCATCAGCTGTGGATGCCGATACTTCCGGAACGAATCTATATGAGTGAGTTCAGCGAGTTTAATGAAACCGCTTTCCGAGACGGAATATGGAAAGAAAAGAAAGGTGTCTGGGATCTGGATGTGGTGATCGGTAAAATGGATGATCCTACAAATCAATCCCAGCCGCCGCTTCATATTTCCTTTTCTGAGGGCGGGCATATGGCTGTAATCGGCTCTGTTGTCAGTGGAAAAAGTACACTGATCCAGTCGCTGCTATATGCAATGACAATGAAGTACACGCCCCAATATATCAATGTGTATGGAATCGATTTTAGCAGCAAAATGATGAGCGCATTCGAAAGAGCGCCGCAGATTGGCGGCATTGCTTATGAGGGTGATGACGAAAAAATAGCGAAACTCTTTCACATGCTGGAAGAGATCCTTGAAGAAAGGAAAGTATTGCTGCGCGGTGGAAATTATAGTCAGTATGTCCAGGTACATGGTGTAACGATACCTGCCATTTTTCTGGTTATTGATAACTTCTCCGCATTTAAAGAAAAAACGGAAGATAAGTATGAAAGCACAATTATTACTTTATCAAAGGAAGGAGTGAGCCATGGCATTTATCTTGTGATATCAGCAGGTGGATTCAGTATGAATGAGTTGCCAGGACGTATTGCGGAAAATATTCGAACTGTGGTTTGCTTGGAGATGCCGGATCGCTATGCTTACGGAGATGTGCTTCATACCATGAAGATTGATGTTTTGCCCGAAACTGGGATCAAGGGCAGAGGACTTGCATACAATGAGGGACAGATTCTGGAGTATCAGGTGGCACTGGCGTTAGAGGCAGAGGATGATTATCAGAGAATGGAGCGGATCTTTGAGCTTGCTGGAGTGATGGAAAATGCATGGACAGGTTTGCGCGCCAGAAAAATCCCCGAGATTCCGGAGAAACCGGTATGGACGGAGTTCGCAATGTTGGATGAAGTGAAAAAGGATGCTTCGGATACAAGATATCTGCCGGTTGGATACAATGCAGAAAGCGCGGAAATCTATAGTATTAACTTGAGCCAGACGTACTGTTATCTGATTACAGGAGCCCTCAGAACTGGTAAGCGTAACTTTATGAAGGTTATGATCGAAGCCTCGAGAATGAAGGAGGCGGACATTTATATTATTGATGCCGGAGCAGATATGAATATCTTTGCTGCATGCCAGGATGTCCATTTTGTTAGGAATGAGGACGAATTATTTGCTTTCTTTATGGATAAGCTGACGCCGGTGTTTCAGGCAAGGAACAAGGTGAAAAAGGATCTCGAATCTCAAGGGGCGGAAGAAGAAGAACTTTTTGAGGCGGCTGCTTTGGAGAAACCTATATTTATTTATATTGTCGATTTTCCGTGGTTTATTGCGCAGCTCTATCAGGACGATCGGGGTATGAGTGGTTTTATGGAAACTCTGTTTAAAAAGGGACGTTTTCATAATATTTATTTTATTGCGATCCTTTCTCTGGAAAACCGCGGAGACGTCATGGGGTATCAGGCATTCAGCGACTTTATAGATTACCACACGGGTATTCACTTTGGAGGAAATGCGGTACAAAACACATTTCTTAGTTTTGATTATCTGGGCTATCAAAAGCAGTCAGCTGTATTGAGACCGGGAATTGGGCTGCTTCCGGATATCGCAGGAGAACATGAGGTTGAGCGGATTATTGTACCGCTCGCAAAGAAAAGGAGATCATAGAAAGTATGATTTCAGCGTTGCTTATCGGTTCCAGGACGGAAGAAATCAGAAAACTTCAGAACGATATCCGAAAAGTAATAGCGGTCAGTTCTGACGAAAAAATGGGTTTTTTTGTTCTTCCTCCAGAGAAAAATATTCGGGGAAAACTGGAAAAGATTGATTTTTTACATGTTGCACTGATTGATGTGACAAGCGAAATAGGTATTGAGGCGTCCAAAGCAGTTCGACAAAAGTTCCCGGAAATTCAGATATTGGTGATAGCGAACACCATGATCTCGCCGGCAAAATACCTGATTCCAGAGATTCGGCCGAGTGCACTTCTATTGAGACCTTTTGAAGAAGAGCATGAGAAAAAAATTCTTTCAGATTTTTTCTTTTTTGCAACAAAACCATTACTCCGGACGCCGGAACAATACTATTGGGCAAAAACCAGAGATGGAACGCAAAGAATACCTTACAATGCGATTCTCTGTTTTGAAGCCAGGGAGAAAAAGGTTTTTATTCGGACAAAAACTATTGAATATGGGACAAGTGGAACAATAGAAAAACTTCTGGAAAAACTCCCGCAGAATTTTGCCCGCTGCCACAGGAGCTTTATCGTCAACAAGGATTATATTGATCGTATCAGACTGACAGAAGGATATATCTATCTGAAGGGTTCCCTGATGATTCCGATATCCAGATCCTACAAATCAATGTTTAAGGAGCATAGCAATCATAATGAATCTATATAACAGTGTATATCTGACAACAGAGGAGTTTCTGCTGTTAGCTTCAGGAGCGGGGCTTGAGCAGATAGAAGGTGTTTTTCGGGATTCGCCTGATGAGGTTACTAGGGAGCGGTTGTGCGAATCTCTTTTTACGCTATGTAATCGGGGATTAATGAGCAATGTAAATGAAAACGGCGCAATTTTTTTCAAACCGGAAAAGATTCTTGAAGAGTTGTTTCAGAATATAAAAAAAGCACAGAGTACCTCCGCGGCATTTCGTTATGGCGAGGAGGAACCTGCCTTGTATTGCTACATAGGCAAAATGACAGTGGTCTGTGAAGTAAGCCAAGCAGATGAGAATGCGATCCGGATATTTGAACTCCCCTATGAGGAATTTGGGGAGTGGATGGAGGAGAAGGGATATTATTTAAAGAAAACGCTTTGATAAACAAGTTATATTGCCAGTGAGGAGGTACACATAATAATGATTCTTGTGGATATTTATGTGCCGTCGATGAATACGACCTATGATTTTCAATTAGATGAAACCCGGAGTGTGAGGGTGTTGACGGACGAAATTGTAGAAATATTGCAGAGGAAGACGGGGGGTATTGCAGAGCAGGAAAATAGTGCCTTTGTCCTATGCTCTTATGAAAATAAGGAGATGTTACCCTTCGGGAAGACACTGCAGGAGACAGGAGTCAAAAATGGAAGTAAGTTGTTTCTCATATGAGGCATAAGAAAGGTTATTCATCGGAAAAAAATGTCATCCATCGCTATTTTGTTCTGCACAAGTATTTATCGTGTAAAATCCTAACTATGAAAAGAAAAGACAAAAGAACAAATCGGAAAGTATAGTTGGAGACGGGATAAGGTATGTATGAGATCAATGAACAGAAATTAGAAATGTCTTCTATTGTACTGCATGAAATGTCGGATCGACTGTGGGAATATGAGAACCGAATAGAAACAGTCAGAAGAAGCCTGAAGCCTGGCACTACTTCTGCTAAATCGATTGACGGGTATTTGAGGCAGGAGGAGCAACAGCTTCATGATATGGCTCATAAAATGAAAAATTACAGCGATGGTCTGAAAGGTTGTGTCAGGATATACAGGGAGTGCGATGACTGTATAACTGAATGGGATTTTCGGCGGGAGATTTTTCCCGTTATTATAAGGAAGTTTAATCTCACAGATGTGACAAGACAGTTGCACGGTCTGGGAGAAATAAAATTTTAAATGACAGACAGGAGGGACGAAGGTGGCAGACAAGATCAGAGTTAATACGGGAAGCCTTACAGTCACGAGGGATACCGTCAATCGTCAGGTTGGAAATATCAATAACCAGATATCTGAACTGAATGGAGATATCGCAAAGCTGGACAGCATGTGGGAGGGCGAAGCGCACGAAGCATTTCATTCTGCTTTTTTAGCGGACGTGTTCCAACTGCAGAAACTTTGCAAGAGTTTGGAGAGTATTGTTTCGTATGAGAGCAATGCGATAAAAGAGTATAACCAGTGTGAACAGCAGGTGGCAGCCCTGATTGCCGGTATCAATGTATAGGAGAGTGAGTTATGGCGATTAATTTAAGAGTTACTCCGGATGTGTTGACCAGCGAGGCTGGTGCAATAACGGATAAGATAGGCAAGATTGAGACCAATCTCCAGACTATTAATGAGCAGATCCATTCTTCCAAAAACTATTGGGAGGGAGAGGCGAGTGATGTGCACCAGGAAAAATATCGGAAGATAGAGGATGAAACAAAAAAAATAATAAAAAGACTGAAAAGACATCCGCAGCATTTGTTGGAAATGGCGGGATTGTATAAGTCAACAGAATCGGAAAATCAGGCCCTGTCACAAAAGCTTCCCAGCAATCCGATTCAGTAAGGAGGGGAAATGGCAAAGAGTTTATACCAGATCAATCTGGACTACAATAAAGCGCTCCAACAGGCTGCGGAGCTGGAAGCGATCGCAAGAGAATTAAAAAATCTGGCGGATTCAGAATTTCATTCCTGTTTGGAACAGGTAGCTGCTAACTGGAAAGGAGACAATGCTCAGGCATATATCAAAAAAGGCCAGCGGCTTAAAAATCAGATGTTGACAAGTGCGACAGAACTGAACAATGTAGCAAAAACGATTCGCTCTATTGCAAAACGAACCAGACAGGCAGACCGAAACGCATATTTTATCGCGTTATCATCGGGAAATTAATCCTGATTTTAACATAGTCAATATTATTATCAAATCTAAAAGGAGGAAGAACATGGCAGAATTTACCGTTACATCCAGTGAACTTACAAACAAGGCAAATGAACTTGAGAGACTGAACAATCAGCTCCAGCAGAAGATCCAGTTTTTGGAATCAGAGGAGGGCAGTCTCAGCAGCATGTGGGAAGGAGATTCCCATGACGCGTTTTCAAGCAGTTTTAAAACTGACAAAGCAAAAATGACTTTGTTTCATGCGGAAATCGCGAAATATGTCTCATCTCTGAGAGTGATTGCCGCAAAGTATGAAGTGGCAGAGAGAACCAATGTTGCGACCGCATCCAGTTCAAATTAATCATTATTGTGAAAAAATAAGGAGAATGAATTATGGCAAATATTATCCATGTAGCGCCGGCAAAACTTACCTCTACAGCAGGAAGCTTTGAGACCACGGCAGGTGAAGTAAAATCTCTCACTACCACGATGACGTCAACCGTACAGCAGCTGTCCGGAAGAGTTTGGAGCGGAGATGCTGCTTCGGCATATACATCTAAATTCAATGGACTTCAGGGAGATATCAATAAATTGTATACAATGATTATTAAGCATTCAAATCATCTGAAATCAATAGCCAGAGAATTTGATGCGAAAGAGTCAGAGAATGTAACAGAGGCAAATTCTAACAGAGGCAAATTCTCTTAATAGTAACGTAATTTCGTGATTGTATAATTTGATCTCTGGAGTTACAATGATAAAGAGGCTGTCGCATGGTGCGGTCGATGAATTAATATTTTTCAGTGAAAAGGCCCAGTCAGCAAAAGGTCCGTGAATATATTGATGTTCCACGCACATTTATGGGGCAGTCTCTTTACATATGAGAGTGATGAATATGGATAATTGTTTTCGACACAGGCTGGGGACAGAAGTTTTATTATTTGCTCTGATCAGTATCATTGCTTTACATCCGGTCAGGATTGATGCTAACGAGGTATCTCCGGAGCCGATTATGGAGGCCCGCTCCGGGATTGTACGTGTCAGATCCCTGTGTATGGACGGAAGCAGTGTGTTGGAGAGCAGGGAGAGGACAGGATTCCTGATCGGAGAAAAAGGATATCAACGGCAGAGGGACTGGAGTTTAGCAGTGACGAGAAGAAACAGATAGGACAAAAACATAAGCTGGATGAGAATGCTCAGATCAGTTCGGAAATCGATATTATTTTTCAGGGAGATGTAGAAGTAGGCGTATCTATCGTCGGAAGCAGCGAGCAGAAGGATCTGGCGATCCTGAAACTTAATCAGACTTTGTCCGACAAATATACTTTAGAATTTTCAGGAAACGAAGCATCAAAGGGTATGACAGTCTGGCTATTGACGTTTCCTTTCAACATAGAAGAACGGGAAGAGAATTACGGAACAACAGATGTAGTGGTGGGCAGCGGAACAATAAAGAATATTGCCAGGGATGCTTTGAACGATATCCGGTATTTGTCTTACGATATTGCTGAAGACGATGGGGCGCTCGGCGGACCTGTTTTGGCGGGTGATGGAAGCGTGCTGGGAATGAATGTGCAGTCTGATGATGGTGGCAGTCTGGCTTTGGATGGGCAGGAAATTATGCAGTTACTTGAACTGCACAATGTAAGGTATTCAATAAAAGCACAGGAGAACACGGTTAAGCATAGCAGATGGCCTGTTATTCTTGGAAGTTTGATTTTTGCCTTGCTGCTATGGCTGGTTTCGCAATTAATGAAGTTGAAAAAAACCAGGAAAAGGCAGCAGGGGAAACAGAGATTGAGACGGAAAACAAAAGATAGATTTCCAGCAAATGCAATCTTAGTGCGATTATTGGATAATAGTTCTGTTGCGTTAGAGGCACCTCGGTTTACTATGGGTTCTTCTCAGGGTGCCGATTATACCATCACAGGTAACCGTAAGGTAAGCAGGGCTCATGCAGTGATCACCAGGGATAAAGAAAAATATTTTCTGGAAGATCTTGGCTCTACAAATGGCACTTCTGTGAATGGGAAGAAACTCAGAGTGGGCGAACGGATGCAGTTGGCAGATGGAGACAGCATCATGCTGGCTAATGAAAAATTTGAGTTTAGACAAAGGTGAGCAAGATGTTTATTCTGGGCATTTTTCTGATTATAAGCGGATTAGTTTTTCTTGGTATTACGTTGTTTATGAAGCATTTTGTACAAAGTACGAGTGAGCAGTGGGTAAAGTCAAAGGGAAGAATTGCCGGATATAATACGGAAGATTATTCTTCTATGGTCATTCCACTGGTGCAGATTGTTGATAATGGAAATACGGTCGTTGCATCTGCTTCGACCATCAGAGATAAGAAGAAGCCGATCGTTGGTACGGAAGTTGATGTAGAATATCGGAAAAACGTTTTCTCTAATGGAAAATGTACCTATCAGATTATTATTTTGGATGACAGAGGAAAAAGCGCAAATGAAGAAAACATACTATTAGTATTCACAGCAATAACAATTATATTCCTTGTGGTAGGAGCCATAATCATTATTATTTAATGGTGAAACTTATTTTAAATGGAGGTTAATGTCACTTACGGAAATATTTAATCCCATCAAAGGTTTCCCCTTGTAGCTTTGATGGGATGGGTTATTAAAAAGAAGGGATTTATATGCAGGACAGAGTATATATCAAAGAGAAAGATCTGGTTCAGATGATGCAAGTCTTAGATATCAAAGAGATACCAGGGACAGGATTGATTATGGCAGGAACCATTGCAGGTGCTGTAAAAATGACCAGTGCATCCATGGGATCGCAGCCTGGCGGAGACTCTGACATCCCAGAAACACAAGAATATTGTAGGCAGATGGAGAGCCTTCTCTTATCTTTGATGATAATTCAAAAAAGTACACACCGCCTGATCGTCAAACCGGGCCAAGGTTTTCTTTATGAATATCGGAATTTTTATCTGGTGGACAATGGAATCGTGGTTCTGGACAAGAAACGCGGTTCCGAATGTGTCTGTTTCACACTTGTTCCTTATATTACTTTGGCAGTCGGCGCAGTTTCGGATGTCGGTGCAGCAAAGACGGAGTACACCGTATCTGCAAGACAGCTTATCCAGGCTCTGGAAGAAAAGATCATCCGCATTACAGAGATCTCTCCGAATGGAGATGAGGAATATAACTCGGAATGTATTCCAGGACATGAACCCTTGGAAATTGAGCGTATGATGCGCTTTCTGATATATGCTCATCAGGAATGTATGAAAGGAGCAACAGATTATGTTTGATTTTACAGTTCATCCATCTGCTTTGCAAAAAAATGCCTCTTTTCTGCAGAATTGTCGTTCCTCCCTGCGAAATCTTTCCGCTGATATCCGGGGGATTCAAGGAGATCTTGTTCTGCAAGGCATGGCAGCGTTTTATCCTCGAAAGGTACTTGGCAGTTTAAGTGAAGACGTTCTGGATGAAGCCGCCAGGGCGGAGTCCCTGCGGGAAGCGCTTCTTCACATCGTTAAAGCTTATCAGAAAACGGAGGAAAAGATTACCTGCCACACAAGAAATGCGGAACAAGGTGCGGAGTATATTACAGATTCTCCCAGAAGTGACCGACAGGCATATATCAACAGTTATGTGGTCGGCAACACGTGGGAAATTCTGACATTGCTCATCAAATATTGGAACAATCCGGAGAAAAGGGCTGAGGCAATACAAGACCACTATATGTCTTACACAGCTCAGAATTTGCTGAATAAACAAGAATACTCCGAGCAGACCTGGAACAGCGCTTCTTTGGAGGAAAGAAAGACAATGCTGATCAACCTTCTGGACGAACTGAATCTTATCATGGGACTCCAGGTGACGGATTATAAATTTGACAATCTAGGTGCTTCGACACGTGGACAGTATAGTTCCAGTACAAATTCTGTCACGATTAATCTTGATTATGTGGATCCTGCGAACGGGAGGTCTGACAGTTATATGGTCATGCGCACCATGATTCACGAAATGCGTCATGCGTATCAGCATGCCGCCGTCAACAATCCGGATAAATTTAATGTGAGCGAAGAAACGCGAAAGCAGTGGGCTGCGAACTTTAACGATTACAAAAGCGCAAAGACAGACGGCTATGACGCTTATGTGGAACAGCCAATCGAATACGATGCCAAGCGTTTTGCGGGTCAGTATCAGGATATCAAAGGACACACTCCGACCTACGCCGGAACATGGTGACGCCGTCATTCGAAGAAGGGAGTTTCTATATGTGGTATAAAATGGTGTTTCTCGCCCTGTGCTTAATATCGTTTGGAACATTGCCGATGCAGATGACTCGGATTGTTGCTGTACAATCAGAACCGGAGGAAAATATGAACGAGAATTCCATAATTAATGCAAATAAGAATCTGTTTATTGTAGAACTGAACGTGAAAGAAAAGCCTGCGGAAGGCGCAGCCTCTCAGCTGACAGCAGTCGGATGCGGGCGCATTGTCGAGATTAAAGATTTGGATGGGACAGATAATGCCTATGCCATGACTCTTGTTGATGAAAAAGGAGACAGTTACTATGTTACGATGAGTTATGACGGCTATCTAGGTTTTGTAAAAGACAATGAAGGAAATTATCTCGTAATGCCGATAGATTGAAGCTTTTCATATTATCACAACAAAAAAACATTGTTTTGTTAAATAGAAAACACAATATTTTGGATATGAAGAAGGAGCATTGCTATGAAAAAACAAGTATTAGCGATTTCTGCTTTCATGATGACCTTTCCTGTTTGATCACATAATCAAGAAGAGATTAAAGATAGCAAAAAGTCAAATTAATGTTTGTAAACTATATGCTTTTTTATTGATCTTTCAAATTATTTTAAACTATTATCCATTACAATAATGACCAAATAACAGGAGGAGGTTATCATGGCTGAATTTACAATTTCACCAAGAGTGGTAAGGCAAAAAGCAGCATCGTTTGGAACTTATTCCACTAAAATGTCTGCTTATCAGCGAAGGATCAGTTCAGTCAAGTGCTCAATCAGAAATACGTCGGCCGGAAGTGTGACAGGCGCACTGACAAAGATTGAGAATCAGGCGGGAGTTCAGGCTAAAACATTTCACACTATGCAGACGGTTCTTAATTCCTGCGTGACACAATATGAAAACGCTGAAAAAAGAAGTGCAGGAAAGAGTATATCTGTATTGCAGTTAATTATTCAGGATCAGTTTGACAAAAACAGTCCCGGCTGGAAATTATTTGATTCAGAGACAACAAAAAGTTGGGGCAAAGCAGAGTGGGAAGGAGCTCTGGCACAATACCGGGGAGATGGGAAGGCGCAGGAGTATATACTGAAAGCGGCTACAAGCGCAGGAATTAGTTTGTCCGGACCCGGCTATAAAGATTCTTCGGCATTTAAGGAAATAAAACGCGGCGAAGGTAAGCTTGGAGATCATTGGGTAAGAGAGAAAGATGGCCAGTATTCCATTCCGGAGTTGACCAAATATGCGTCTAAGAAAGGAACTGTTGCGGAAGTAAAGGCAGAGGCTAAAGCAGAAACTAGCCTTTATGGAAAAAGCTGGGGAAATGAAAATGTCAGCGCAGAGGTTGTAGTTGGGAAGGCAGAAGTACACGCATCCGCCAAAGCCGGACTGTATGGCTATGATAAAGATGGGAAAAAGGTGCTTGCACCTGCGGTAGAAGCAACAGTAGGCGGAAGTGTCTGTGCAGCAAATCTGCAAGCCCAGGCACATGTCGGTGATGATATGTTCGGCGTAGGGGTTGATGGTGAAGTCAGCGTCGGGAAAGCCTCAGCTGAGGCGACAGCTTCGGCCGCTTTGTTCGGGAAGGACGGAAAACTGAATCCGCAGTTAAAAGCGTCAGCAAGCGCGGAGGCCATCGCGGCGGAAGCCAAAGGCTCTGCACATGTGAATATTGCGGGAGTTGAGGGAAAAGTAAATGGAAGTGTTAATTTTGGTGTGGGAGCACATGCAGATATAGGATTGGTGGATGGCAAGTTAAAATGCGATATCGGAGCATCATTAGGGGTTGGTGCGAGCGTGGGATTTGAGATTGATACAAAGGCTCTTGTGGATACCGCTGTTTCCACTGCAAAAGCATTGTGGCCTGGAAACTGGAAACTATGGTAATAGATTTTATGTTTGAGAAAGATTGCGAAAAGAGTTGAAAATAGTACTGAATATTATATAATTGTATTAAATATCTAAATAACTGTAGAAACTTTATAAGATTAAGGAGGATTGTTATGTGGAATGATCTGCTGCCAATTGGGAGTGTTGTCTTGCTGAATGATAGTGAAAAGCGAGTTATGATTATGGGATTTTGTCAGGCAAAACCGGAAGATACCACCAAAGTATATGACTATTGCGGATGTCTCTATCCGGAGGGATATATGGATTCAGAGCATATCTATTTATTTAATCATGAGCAAATTAACCAGATTTACTCCGTTGGTTACATGGAGGAAGAACAGTTTGCTTTTCGCGAGAAGATAACAGAGATATTGCTTAATTTAAAGGCTGGAGACGATGGAGAAACAGGTGAAAATTAATCAAATAAAAGAAGGCAGGATATCTTTATGAAAAAAAGAATATGCAGCATTATAACAGTGACGCTTTTATGCTTGTCTCTGGAAGGCACATCGTTTGCGCAGGAAACAATGGATGATACTGCTGATATCTTGGAGAGTACGGAGGAGTATCTGCACGGAGATGAATGGGTAGGATTACTTCCAATAGGAAGTATTGTTTTGCTGAAAAATAGCGAAAAGAAACTAATGGTTATGGGGTATCTTCAGTCACTCACAGACGGTGAAGATGACAAAATGTATGATTACAGTGCTTGCCTGTTTCCGGAAGGATATATAAGTGCCGATGAGGTATATCTCTTTGACCAGGAACAGATTGATGTTATTTATTATATCGGTTACCAAGATGAAGAACAGATGGAGTTTATGCAGCGGGTGTATGATTATATAGAAAATATCCAGGGATAGATGATGATGGAAATTAGCAAAAGAGCAGAAGAAAATGCGCAGGAAATGGTGGGTATTTCTAACAGGATCAATAATTTGTCATTATCATTATCATTAGTGATAAGGGCATTGAAGGAAATGGATAATGATTCGCTAAAAGGTACAGGAAAGGCACTCGGTTCTTATAATACTGAATTGTGTGCCTGTAGAAAAAGGATCAACGCTGCAGGGATAACGCTAGCTGCGATTTCTCGAATCTACTGGAATACAGAAGCGGAGATAAAAGGATATTCTTGTTTGCAGAAAAGATAGGTGTGAATGGTGGGAATAGTTGGAATCGTTCTACGGAGGAAATAAACGACCCTCAAACTTCAGATTCTCGGCATAGTGCAACAAATGAGGAAAAAAATAATACAATAATAGCATATGAAGAAGAACATCCCGAGGATGCCGCCAAAATTGATAAATTCATTGATGCCGGTGACAATAATAAACTTACAGAAGATGATATTAGAAACATAAAGTATTTGATATATACAGCAGAGGAACCTTACCGGTCTATTTATATTCGTTTTCTTCAGAAATACAAGATAGGAGACGGAGATTTGGGCGGTGGCGCTTATTATAGACCATGGAAACATACGGTAAATTATACATATCCGGATAGCTTTGGAGATGATCCTCGTGGGGCATATACAACTTTCTTTCACGAGTGTGGTCATGGGATTGGTGATCAGGCAAACGAAACGAAATGGCTTGGAAGCGATACGGAGAATTATAAAATTTATAGTGAAGCATTGGGAAAAAAGGTCTCACTAAGGGAGGCAATAGAATACGATGTGTATTATAATGAGGGTAATCCACATAGCATGACGAGTATAGCGAATAATATTATTGCCAGTGGGAAATCCGGAAGTACGGGTAATGTGGAGAATGTGATCAATGCTATGAAGAGCGGAAGTTCTGGAGGGCTTGGTAAAGATGATGTACAATTGTATAATGCTGTAAAAAACGAATATCAGAGAACAACAGGGAGGGATGCGACATTTGAAGCAGTGACAGATGTCTATGGTGGCGTTTCTCATAATGAACTCAGAAACAAGGGCTATGGGCACAGCACGGATTATTGGAATGATACGACAAACCCCGGAAAAGAGTTGTGGGCAGAATACTTTTCCTATAATATGGCTGGGGATCAGAAGAATTTGGATAATTTGCGTGAATATTTTCCGGAATCCTCAAAAGTTTTGGATCAATATGCAGCTGATATTGGAGGTTAATTTTGAGAAAGATTACGATAGGTATAGTTTTTTCAACAATGTTAATAACTTTTAGCGCATGCGTGAACGGCAAAGAAGAAACTGTAATTCCGGAGGAAATAGAGGAAATGAAAGCTCAAATTAAATTTGAAGATAATCTGAAATATTTAATTGATACATATGGTTTAGATGAAGAAGAATTGCTGGATATTGACTTGGAGAAACTGATCAGTGATT
>CACYXH010000053.1 GCA_902778245.1 uncultured Lachnospiraceae bacterium
TGCAACATTCCAAGACCGTCGGGCGATACGGTATTTACAGCCCAGGAGGCCAAAGCAGTAGCTAACCGTCTGGGTTATCCGGTCCTGGTGAGACCGTCCTATGTACTGGGCGGGCAGGGAATGCAGATTGCCATCAATGATGAGGATGTGGATGAGTACATTGGCATCATCAATCAGATCGCCCAGGAACACCCGATCCTGGTAGATAAATATTTGGTGGGAAAAGAGATTGAAGTAGATGCTGTGTGCGACGGCGAGGATATCCTGATTCCCGGTATCATGGAGCATATTGAGCGGGCAGGCATCCATTCCGGCGACAGTATTTCCGTCTATCCGGCTCAGAGCCTCTCCCCGAAGATCAAGCGCGTCATCGAGGAATATACGAAGCGCCTGGCAAGGTCTCTGCACGTCATCGGGCTGATCAATATTCAATTTATTGTCAGCAACGATGAGGTTTACGTCATAGAGGTAAACCCGCGCTCCAGCCGTACGGTACCCTATATCAGCAAGGTGACGGGCATTCCCATTGTTCCCTTGGCCACCAGAGTTATTCTGGGGGCGAAGATCCGGGAACTGGGTTATACACCGGGGCTGCAGAAAGAGGCGGAATACTTTGCCATCAAGATGCCGGTATTCTCCTTTGAGAAGATCCGGGATGCGGATATCAGCCTTGGACCGGAGATGAAATCCACCGGAGAGTGTCTTGGCATTGCGGCTACTTTTGATGAAGCATTGTACAAGGCGTTTCTGGGAGCTGGCATCAATCTGCCGAAGCATAAGAATATGATCATCACCGTCAAAGACGCGGATAAAGTGGAGGTGCTGGAGATTGCCAAGCGCTTTGAGGCGATCGGTTATCGCATTTATTCCACCAGAGGCACCTGGAAAGCTCTGAAAGAGTATGGGGTCAATGCCCGCCGTATCAATAAGATCGAAGCGGAGTCTCCCAACCTGATGGACCTGATCCTGGGACACGAGATCGATCTGGTCATCGACACACCTTCTCAGGGTGTGGGGCATGCGCGGGATGGATTTGTCATCCGCCGGGCGGCTATCGAGACTGGCGTGAATGTGTTGACTTCCCTGGATACTGCCCAGGCGCTGATCACCAGTTTGGAAAACACCAGCATCCATAATCTGAAGCTGATCGATATTGCCAGGATTTAGATTTGATATTTTTTAACAAAGAATTGACAGGCTATGTCGTAAAATTGTATAATCCGTATAAGATGTGTGTTTTGGACGTTCGAAATACATACAAAAATCTAAACGGGAGGTACAATTTTATGGTAAAAAACAGAAAATGGCTTGCAATTCTTTTGTCTGCGGCCATGGCAATGAGCCTGAACACATTTGGAGTAATGGCAGGAGCGGAAGAAACAGAAGCAGTAGAAGATACGGCAGACGGTGAGACCCCGCTGGTGGTGGGCTATTCCCCGTTCAACAGCAAGTTTTCCCCGTTCTTTGCGGAGACCGCTTACGATCAGGATGTTCAGAAGATGACGAATGTATATCTGCTGAACAGTGACCGTACCGGAGCGATCATCTACAAAGGTATCGAAGGTGAGACCATCGAGTACAACGGAACAGATTATACTTACTATGGTCCGGCGGACCTGGAAGTGACCGAGAACGAGGACGGCACCGTATTTTATGATTTTACTTTAAGAGATGATCTGGTATTCTCTGACGGAGAACCAGTGACTATAGATGACGTTATTTTCAGCATGTATGTGCGCTGCGACCCCACCTATGACGGATCCGCCACCCTGTTCTCACAGCCCATCGAGGGCCTGGCCGAGTACCGCAGTGGCGTAGATACCCTGTTCAACCTGCTGGTTGCAGCCGGTGAAGACAACACCGATTACACTTACTGGGATGAAGAGACCCAGACAGCCTTCTGGGCGGATTACAATCAGGCAGGTGAGGCCTTTGCCCAGGAAATCGTTGATTACTGCAAGGCGGCAGGCTACAACGCGGAGGATGACTCCGTAGCTGTATGCGCGGCGAACTGGGGCTTTGAGCTGGCGGACGACGCCACCGCTAAGGATTTCTGGGATACGATGGTGGAAGCATATGAAGGAGACATCCAGACCTTAAGTTCTACTGAGACCGCAGGTTCTTCTGTATTTGAACTGATGGAAGACTATGATGCTTATACCGTTGGTATTGAGACCGGAGAATCCGCTCCCAGCATTACCGGTATTCAGAAGACCGGTGACAACAGCCTGCGTATTGTTGCCACTCAGGTGGACGCTACTTTGATTTATCAGTTAGGAGTCGAAATCTCCCCGCTCCATTACTATGGCGATGTGGAACTGTATGATTACGACAATAACTCCTTCGGTTTTCCGAAAGGCGATCTGTCTCTGGTTCGAGCAAAAACCACCGAGCCTCTGGGCGCAGGTCCGTACAAGTTTGTGAAATTCGAGAACGGCGTGGTAAACTTTGAGGCGAATGAGAATTATTTCCTCGGAACTCCGAAGATCAAATATCTGAACTTTCGTGAGGTTCAGGATGAAGATAAACTGAACGGCGTAGTGACCGGTACCATCGATATCACAGATCCGTCCTTCAGCGCAGATAAGGTTGAGGCGATCCAGCAGGCCAACGGCGGCGAACTGACCGGCGATGTTATCAGCACCGACACCGTGGATAATCTTGGTTATGGATACATCGGAATTAACGCCCGTAATGTGAGCGTAGGCGGAGATCCGGCATCTGATGCTTCCAAGAACCTGCGCCGCGCATTCGCAACCATTTTCTCTGTATATCGTGATGTGGCAATTGATTCTTACTATGGTGAAAGAGCATCCGTGATCAATTATCCGATCTCCAACACATCCTGGGCAGCTCCTCAGCCCACCGATGACGATTACGAAATCGCATTCTCTACTGATGTGAATGGTGATCCGATCTACACCTCCGATATGAGTACGGATGACAAGTATGCGGCAGCGAAGGAAGCAGCTCTTGGCTTCTTTGAGGCGGCAGGCTACACGGTAGAAGATGGAAAGGTCACCGCAGCTCCGGAAGGCGCCAAGCTGGAGTATGAGGTACAGATTCCGGCAGACGGCAGCGGCGATCACCCGGCATTTATGATCCTGACTCTGGCGAGAGATGCTTTTGCAGAACTGGGTATCAATCTGATCGTAACAGATCTGACCAACTCCTCTGATCTGTGGACCGGACTGGAGGCTCATCAGGTAGATATGTGGTGTGCAGCATGGGGCGCAACCGTTGACCCGGACATGTATCAGGTTTACTTCTCCGGTGTAGGAGATGAGGGTAGAGAAGCAGGCGGATCCAACTACATGTATGAGATTGAAGATCCGGAACTGGATGAGATGATCCTGGCAGCACGCGAATCCACCGATCAGGAATATCGCAAACTGATGTACAAGGCTTGCCTGGATACCATTATCAGCTGGGCTTGTGAGATTCCGATCTACCAGAGGCAGAATGCAATCATCTTCAGTACTGAGCGTGTAAACATGGACACTGTAACTCCGGATATTACCACATTCTATAACTGGTATGCCGAGATTGAAAATATTGAGATGAACTGATCTGCTGAAGAAAAAGAAACGTTCCTTATATTTAAAGTAGAAAGAGTATAGGGGGGCGTTGCAAAATGTATGATAGGGGTCCCGTATGTCCATGTGTACGCATCTCCGACACAATTTACGGAATATGGCGGATGTTAGTCCGTTATAGGTGTACGATGTGGGAAGGAGTAAGCGAACACAGGATATTGGAGACCCATTCGTCAGAATTTTGCAGCGGCCCTTTACTCGTTACTATGAGAAAATGTGCGAGGTGCCCATGAGAAAATATATCATCAAGAGATTGCTGCAATCTGTATTTCTTTTAGTACTTGTTGCATTTATTATCTATGTTCTGATGCGCTGTCTGCCTACTTCCTATCTGGAGGAAGTGGCCCGTCAGAAATCCATGCAGCCGGGCTCCAAGAGTTTTGAGGAGTGGATGCAGCAGCTGTCGGCCACTTATGGAATGGATAAAGGAATCATTCAGGGATTCCTGGGATGGTGCGGCAGAGCTCTGAGGGGTGATTTTGGAGACAGCTGGAAATGGACCGTGCCGGTGGTGGACAAGTTCAAGGATGCGGTTTGGATTTCTTTCATAATGGGAGGAATCGCATTTCTGCTGGAGATTATTATCGCAATTCCATTGGGAATTATTGCGGCGACTAAGCAGTACAGCAAAACGGACTATACCATCACCATTGTGGCGTTGGCCTGTTTTTCCCTTCCGACTTTCTTTTTTGCCTCCCTGTTAAAACTGCTTTTTTCTGTAAGACTGGGATGGTTTGATCTGGGCGGACTGATCGGGCGAAACTATGAGCAGCTTTCTGCTGCAGGGCAGATTGCGGACAAGGCCCATCATCTGGTGCTTCCTATCATAACGCTGGTGGTCATTAATATCGGTTATCTTATGCGGTATACGCGGACCAATATGCTGGAAGTTCTGAATGCGGATTATATCCGTACAGCGAGGGCTAAGGGACTGTCGGAGCGCAAGGTGATCTATCATCACGCTTTCCGCAATACCCTGATCCCTTTGGTTACCATGCTGGGTGCATCCCTTCCGGGACTGTTTTCCGGTGCGCTGATCACGGAGACGCTTTACTCGATACCTGGAATCGGCTATGTATCTTATCAATCCATGGTTTCGGGAGATATCCCGTTTTCCATGTTCTATCTTGTGTTCCTGGCCATTCTGACGCTGCTGGGCAATCTGATCTCAGATATCCTGTATGCTGTGGTTGATCCGCGGGTTCGCATTGCTTGAGGGGGGATACAATGAACGACAATATGGAAAACAAAGATCAGAAAGCACAGGCAGAGTATTCCCTGAATGACGACAGGCGTGTGCGTACCCTGTCTCCCGGGGCACTGGTGGTGCGCCGCTTTCTGAGAAACCGGGTGGCGGTGACCGGCCTGATCATTTTAATTATTATGTTTCTGTTTTCATTTGTGGGCGGTTCCATTACGCCTTATCGGGAAGATCAATTGTTTTACAGGACGACCCAACAGAAAAAACAGTATGCCGCCGTAAAAGAAAATACGGAATTTAGGTATGTTACGGCAACTAAGGACAGTTTTCCATCTGTGGCCCAGGCAAAGTTTGTCATTGCCCGAAAGACAGGAAAGCCCTCTTTTGAGGGGAAAAAGGGAACGACCTATACCTATGAGGAGATCGGTGAAGATTTCTGTGTCATCTATGGGGACGGAATGGAAGAACCGGTGGCCTTCGCTACCTATGATACAGTGAGTTCCGTGACTTCCGATGGGGAGGTATCCTTTAATCTTCAATGTGAGATCCTGGAGGCCCTTGCTGCAGGGGAGGATGGTTTTACATTGGGCGGCGTGGAGTATACCGTTGCCGAGGACGGGAGCGTCTATAAGGGGACAGAGGAAGTGGCCTATGCAAGCCGTTTTATCGTTCAGGCTATCATGAACGACGTGTTTTTGACCAGGGCATTTAAGGAAGAACTGGTGACCTCCATTCAGGACGGAAACATGGATTTTGTGTTTACGGACGAAGATGGGACAGAGGCGGAATATACCGTTTCCTACGATGCTGCCAGCAAATCCTACGCGGTCATGCAGACGGTGGAAACCAAGATTTTTGACACTTATGCTTCCCCTTCAAAAGAACACTGGCTGGGTACGGATCGAAACGGCATGGACATGTTGACCCGCCTGATGTACGGCGGCAGAGTGTCTCTTTATATCGGATTTATCGTCGTGATCATCGAAACAGTCCTTGGGGTGATCCTGGGCGGTCTGTCCGGATACTGCGGCGGTTGGGTTGACGGCCTGATCATGCGTATCGTGGATGTGTTCTACTGTGTTCCTTCCATGCCCATTATCATTATTCTGGGCGCAGCTATGGACGCCATGCGCATGGATCCGCAGATCAGAATGTTTTATCTGATGTTGATCCTGGGCTTTTTGGGATGGCCCAGTGTGGCCCGTCTGGTGCGCGGACAGATTTTGTCCCTGCGGGAGCAGGAATTTATGACAGCGGCGGAGGCTACTGGCATCCGTGCATCCCGGAGAATTTTCCGGCATCTGATCCCAAACGTTATCCCCCAGCTGATCGTTACCATGACCATGAGCCTGGGTTCCACGATCATCACTGAGGCGACCCTCTCCTTTCTGGGACTGGGCGTAAAATTCCCATTCGCTTCCTGGGGAAATATTATCAATGATGTAAACGACACCTATGTCCTGACGAATTTCTGGTTTATCTGGATACCGGCAGGTATCTGCCTTCTGGCGACAGTTCTGGCCTTCAACCTGGTGGGCGATGGACTAAGAGACGCGTTTGACCCGAAGATGAAACGGTAAGGAGGAAGGATATGGCTAAGAAAAAGAATGAGGCAGGATATCTTTCTGCCAAAGAGATCCGCGCAATTTCAAAGTCCAACCGGAAGATCACCGGTGAACTGGAAAAGAAATGGAAGAGAAAAAATGTTCCAGAGAAGGAATATTTGACAGAAATGAAAGATCCGAATAACGCGGTAGAATTTGAGGATCTCCACACCTATTTCTTCACGGACGCCGGGACAGTAAAGAGTGTGGACGGTGTTTCCTTTGAGGTTCCCATCGGAAAGACGGTGGGTATTGTAGGAGAGTCCGGCTGTGGGAAATCGGTGACCTCCCTGAGTTTGATGCAGCTGCTTCAGCGGCCCCAGGGTCAGATTGTGTCCGGAAGCATCAGGCTAAATCTTGGAGATAAGGCATACGAGATCGCAAATACACCCCAGGAGAAGATGAAACAGATCCGTGGAAACGCGGTTTCTATGATCTTCCAGGAACCCATGACTTCCCTTAATCCCGTATTTCGGATCGGAGATCAGGTGGATGAGGTCATCGCCCTGCACGACGGTGAGGGACGGACAAAGGAGGAGATCAAGGCGAGAACGATCGAGGCGCTGGAGATTGTGGGTATCGCCAACAGTGAGGGGGTTTACAAGATGTTCCCCCATGAACTCTCTGGGGGTATGCGCCAGCGCGTGATGATAGCTATGGCTTTAGCCTGCAATCCAAAGGTGATTATTGCGGATGAGCCCACCACGGCTCTGGACGTGACGATTCAGGCACAGATTCTGGATCTGCTGCGGGGCCTGAAAGACAAGATCAATTCCTCCATTATGCTGATCACTCATGATCTCGGCGTGATCGCTGAGATGGCGGATTATATCGTGGTGATGTACGCAGGAAGGATTGTGGAGAAGGGAACTGCGGAAGAGATATTCTATCATCCTTCTCATCCATACACCATTGGTCTGATGGAATCCAAGCCGGTAGTGGGTAAAGAAGTGAAGGAACTATATTCCATTCCGGGTAAAGTTCCGAATCCAGTGGATATGCCAAATTACTGCTATTTCAGGGATCGCTGCGAAAGACGGATTCCCTGCTGTGACGGAGAGTATCCCTGCGAGATCAGTCTATCTGAGACTCACAAGGTGGTTTGCTATCGCTATGATCCCAAATATCAGGCCCAGGTTGAGAGCCAAAGTGAGGAAGGAGGGAACAGATGGTGACAGAAAAGAAAATGACGTTAGCCTGCGATCCCCAGTACATCCTTAGGGTAAACAATTTAAAGAAATACTTTCCCA
The DNA here is from genome assembly GCA_902778245.1 of uncultured Lachnospiraceae bacterium. Lineage (GTDB taxonomy): Bacteria > Bacillota > Clostridia > Lachnospirales > Lachnospiraceae > Merdiplasma. The sequence continues at coordinate 7,652 of CACYXH010000053.1, forward strand.
TCAAGGGCGGCATGATGAACCGCGTGGTTGGCCAGGTAAAAGCGGTGGACGGAGTTACATTTACTCTGAAGCGCGGAACCACCATGGGTCTGGTAGGGGAATCCGGCTGCGGAAAGACTACCACAGGACGCACGATTCTGCGTCTGAATGGCGGAAAAACGGAGGGGCAGGTTGTGTTTGACGGACAGGAAATCTATGATCTGTCTGATAAAGAACTACGAGCGCTGCGCACTAAAATGCAGATCATTTTCCAGGATCCGTTTTCCTCCCTGTCCCCGCGCCTTCCTATTGGTGAGATCATCGGGGAAGCGGTACGGGAACATAATCTGGTATCAAAAGCAGAATACACGGATTACCTTGACCGTGTTATGGATGAGTGCGGATTGCAGCCCTTCCACAAGACTCGTTATCCCCATGAGTTTTCCGGTGGCCAGCGACAGAGGATCTGCATTGCCAGAGCGCTGGCCCTGAACCCGGAGTTTGTGGTCTGTGACGAGCCGGTATCGGCGCTGGATGTGTCCATCCAGGCGCAGATCATCAATCTGCTGAAAAATCTGCAGGAACAGAGACAGCTAAGCTACCTTTTTATCTCCCACGATCTGTCCGTGGTGGAACATATTTCTGACTCTGTAGGTGTCATGTATCTGGGAAATCTGGTGGAGTACGGTGACAAGAAAGATATTTTTTCCAACCCGCTGCATCCCTACACGAAGGCGTTGTTCTCGGCAATTCCGATTCCGGATCCGAAAGCAAGAATGAATCGGATCGTGCTGGAGGGTTCTATCCCATCACCAGCCAATCCTCCCACGGGATGTAAGTTCCACACCCGCTGCAAATACTGCACTGAGCGGTGCAAGAGCGAGACTCCGGTTCAGAAAGAAATTGAGACGGGACACTATGTAGTGTGCCACAACTATGAATAATTAGGAGAAACGCGCATGGGAAATAGACAGTATGATGACGATGATGGCCGCACAGTTGCGGATATGAGCAGGGTAGAAGGACGCTCTATAGTTTCCTCCCTCGTTGGCATGAAAGGGGCGGAGTGGATGACACGCGGCAGAAATGCTGCGGATCATCCATCTGGGACTATTGGAGGCAGTGCTTCTGCGCCGCCTTGCAGTCAGACACAGCAGTTTGACCGTGAGGAATGCGGGGCGGCGATCTGGGGCGCATTGGGCGCTTCGTTGCTGATCGGGATGATTTATCTGACGGTATTTGCTGCGGTCATTGTACTGTTGCTCTTCCTCTGGGGAGTGCTGTAGCAGCGGAATAGAATTTTAGATAATACATTGTTGCTTTGGAGGAGAAGTTATGAGAAAGAAACACCGTATTGTAGTAAAAGTAGGAACATCTACATTGACAAATGAATTGGGCAACAGTAATCTTCGGACCATGGAACGATTGGTAATGACCCTGGCTGATATACAGAACAGAGGAAACGAAGTAATCCTGGTGTCTTCCGGGGCAATCGCCGTGGGCGCGAACAAGATGCACCTTTCGGAAAAACCGAAGGAGATGCGGATGAAACAGGCTGCTGCTGCCGTTGGGCAGTGCGAGAATATGTTCCTGTATGATAAGTTTTTCAGCTATTATGATAAGACAGTTGCACAGATCCTTCTGAATGCAGATGATATCAGTGAGGAGGAGAAGAAAGAAAACATCTCTAATACCTTTGAGGCACTGCTGGAGCAGAATATTATACCCATCGTGAATGAGAACGATTCTGTCAGTTATACAGAAATTGAGTCTGAGGAAAAGCTGTTCGGCGATAATGACATGCTCTCGGCAGTGGTTGCTGTTCTGTGTAACGCGGACAGACTGATCATTTTATCTGACATTGATGGCTTCTACGACAAAGATCCGAGACTTTATAAGGATGCAAAACTCATTAGCAGAATTGAGACGATTGATGAGGAGACCTACAAACTGGCGGGCGGAGCCGGATCCCGACGCGGAACCGGCGGGATGCGCACAAAACTTCAGGCAGCGGATATTGCTACCCGGCAGGGAGTGAGTGTTATTGTTACAAACGGAAAAAACCCGGATGTGCTATACGATATTGCGGACGGGAAAAAGGTCGGAACACTATTTGTCGGAGCGAAATCATGACTGGTTGACTTCCAGCTTTTTAATATCTTATTTTTTACTTTTTTTCGAATACTATTATTGATTCTCATATGGAATCAATACTTGAAAAGGAGTGAAAAATAATGGATAATTTATGTCTTGCAATTCCTTACATTCCTGTGCAGAAATGGAGTGAAATTTATGATTTTGCCACTGCACTGGAAGAAGGAACGGTTTTCCCGGAGTTGAATAAACCATTCTTCGTTGCGCCAGAACGCAGCAATACAACGCTGTCAAAGGCAAATGTCCCACAACTTTTGTTTTCGCAGGTTTGTTTTGCGTTGGACGATGTACTGCTGTATCTGGACACCCATCCTGGGGATATGAAGGCAAAAGAGTTTTACGAAACATGTTTAAAAAAGAAAAAAGACCTGATGTCAGAAAATGAATGTGGCTGTGCTTGCATTTCTCATTATGAATGGGAACAGAAACCTTTGGTATGGGAAGGAGGGCATTGCTGATGTGGGCTTATGAACAACGCTTACAGTATCCTGTAAAAATCACAAAAACCTGCCCCAAAACCGCGCAGTACATTATAAGTCAGTACGGTGGTCCTGATGGTGAACTGGCGGCATCTTTGCGATATTTGTCCCAAAGGTATACAATGCCGGATAAGCAGGTTGGCGGGCTTCTGACCGATATCGGCACAGAGGAGCTGGCGCATATGGAGATTATTTGTGCTATGGTCTATCAGCTTACTCGTAATCTAAAACCAGAGGAAGCAAAAGCGGCAGGATTTGATGCATACTATATTGACCATACTGCGGGTATTTGGCCGACGGCGGCGGCAGGTGTTCCCTTTAATGCATGTGAGTTCCAGTCTAAGGGCGATGCGATTACAGATCTGGTGGAGAATATGGCTGCAGAGCAGAAAGCCAGAACCACTTATGATAACATTCTCCGTGTGGTGGCTGATCCGGAAGTCCGTGATCCCATTAAATTTTTGCGTGCCAGGGAAATTGTGCATTTCCAGAGGTTTGGAGAAGCACTGGAGAGGACAAAAGCCAAAATGAATGAGAAAAACTACTATTTTTGCAATCCGGAATTTGACAAACAGTTTGGAAAACAGATTTAGGAAGTTATTGGGTTGCCGTGCTATGTACGGCAGCCCAATGAATGGAGGAAAAATATCTTGGATCGGGAACGGCTGAGCAGACAGCGGGATTTTATTTTGGAGATTGATAAGGAAAAACTGATTCAGCGGCAGACGCATCTTTCCATGCAGGGGCGTAGGGAGAATGACGCGGAGCATGCGTGGCATATGGCGATTATGGCGTATCTCCTGAAGGAGTATGCCAATGAAGACATCGATATCAGCCGCGTAATGATCATGTGCCTTATCCACGACATTGTGGAGATTGATGCTGGAGATACCTATGCATATGACGCAGAAGGATTGAAAACACAAAAAGAGCGGGAAAAACGGGCAAAAGAACGTATTTTTGCCCTGCTTCCGGAGGATCAGAAAGCAGAGCTGCAGTCACTGTTCGAGGAATTTGAGGCGTATGAAACGCCGGAGTCGAAGTTCGCCCATGCCATGGACAATTTTCAGCCCCTTCTTCTCAATGACAGCAATGACGGAGACGACTGGGTGGAACACGGTGTGACAGCTTCTCAGGTTCTGGGAAGACAGGGGAAGACAAGGCGCGGATCGGAAACGTTGGCGGATTATACCGCAGAACTAATCGACATACATATAAAGAAAGGTCATATTAAAGAGGACAGAACCTGCAAATGAACTGTATGATCACATCTGATTTTGCATATACTGTGAAAAACTGATTTTCACAGGAGGTTACAATGAAAGAAAAAAAGGGTGTATTGGCAATCTGTATCTTGATACCGTTGGCAGTGGGAGCGTTGGCCTCATTGCTGACAAGAGATTCCATGGCAGAATTTGAACTGCTGAACAAACCGCCTCTTTCTCCTCCGGGATGGCTGTTTCCGGTGGTATGGACGATTTTGTTTGTGTTGATGGGAATCGCGTCTTATCTTATTTATCAACAGGGCACAGAGAAAGTTAAGGTGCGGCAGGCGCTGGTAATCTATGGCGTCCAGCTTTTGTTTAACTTCTTCTGGCCGATTTTTTTCTTTCGGTTTGGCTGGTATCTGTTTTCATTTCTCTGGCTAATGATACTTTGGGTATTGATACTGGTTATGATCTCCAAATTTAGAAAGATAGACGAGACGGCAGCAAAACTGTTAGTCCCCTATTTGCTTTGGGTAACTTTCGCCGGGTATCTGAATTTGGGGGTATTCCTGCTGAATTAAAATAGTAAATAAACGGTAGGCATGCGAAACGGAATGTGATATAATAAGCATACAATGCGAATCATATCAGCGCCGGACGCATTTTCCTATTGCGTCCGTGCGCATCCGATCGGAGGTTATCATGTCCGAAGGACATGATATAATGAACGCGCAGGCTGAGTAACATACATGTTCAAAGACTTCATTGACATGCTTCTATGCAAGAGAGCGAATTTGAATATGTATGAACACGTGCAATGGACAGGAAGTGACTGTATGCTGAATCAGGAAAAAATACATCTGATGTCACGTCTGGCAATGTTGGAAAAAGAAAAAGGAAAAGAACTGCGAGGGTTCCGGGAGAGCTTTCGCAGTGATTATATTGGAATCCCACTGCTAAAAAATGCACTTCGCATCACAGTCATTTTTTTGATGATCTTGTGCGTGTGGATTGCAGGCAGTGTGGATTTTATTTTGATGATCATCCCCCAGGGGCAGTTGAAATTACTGAGCATCGGGATCTTGACGGCCTATCTGGTGGTGCTGCTGGTTGCTCTGGTTATCACATTTTTGTGTATTTCTTCCAGGTACTACCGTGATCTGAGGGATGCCAGGGAATATGAAGAACTGCTGAAAAAGCTGCAGGCTATGGAGGAGACAGGATGCGTGGACTGATAAAGGGGAAAGAAGCATTGATCCGTTTTTATTCCAGAAATGATACTTATCTGACTGCGGCTGTCAAATTTGCCATCGCCTTTTTAGCGTTGTTCTATGTGCGGGAGAATGGCGGCATAATAGAACCCCTGGATCAACTCACTGTTATTTTGATCATTGCAGCGTTCTGCTCTTTTTTACCGTCGAATGCGCTGCTTCTGGCAGGAGCTGTCTATCTTACAGCACAGTTTTATCTGTGCTCCCTGGAGGCTGCCATTGTGGGGGGGACAGTGGTGTTGATTTTGCTGCTGTTTTATTTCTGCTTTATTCCTGGACAGACTTACGTGGTGGTTTTGACGGCGCTTTGCATCGGATGGAGGTTACCCTTTGCAGTTCCGCTGGTGTGTGCCCTGCTAATGGGACCGGGGGCGCTGGTGGGCGTCATTTGCGGAGGCGCGGCTTATACGCTGGCACAGTATCTGCATGAGAGCGGGCCGGGAGCTGAGGGTTCCGGAGAAGACTTTTTTAATCATATCCTGGTACTGTTTCAAGGGCTGCTCCGGCAGCAGCAACTGTTGGCAGTGCTGGTGATTTTGACAGCGAGTTTTCTGGTGGTATATCTGATCCGCAGGATGCCGGTGCAATACAGTTGGAAGATCGCTATTGTTTCCGGGATGCTGGTATACGGTCTTTTATCCGGAATGAGCATGATATTGCTGGACACAGAACTATCATCTGTCAATCTGGCTGCGGATCTCCTGATTGGGGCAGCGGCCGGGATGCTGGTGCAGTTTTTCTGTTTCTCACTGGACTATAAAAAAGTGGAATACCTGCAATTTGAAGATGATGATTACTATTACTATGTGAAGGCTGTTTCCAAGCTGAGAAGCAATGTGGATGACGGTGATTGTGAAGAAGGAGATTACATAGAATGAACAGGGTATCGCTGTGGTTTACTGATAATTTTTCATGGCTGAAATTTCCTGGTATTTCGATTTCTGTTACAGATATCCTGGAGATTATTATTCTGGCTTATCTGGTATACAAGCTGTTGCTCTGGATTAAAAATACCAGAGCCTGGACTTTGCTGAGAGGGTTGTTAACGATTGCAGTCTGCGTGTCTCTTGTATACTTGTTGAATATGCAGACATTGATCTATATTGTGAATCGTGGGATCAGTATCGCGATCATTACGGCAGTGGTAGTATTCCAGCCGGAACTTCGCCGGGTGCTGGAACAGCTGGGCGAAAAGAGACTGATCTCTTCTCTGCTGCCTTTTGATAATGTCCGAACGGTGCAGCAACTGTTCAGTGATAAGACAGTGAATGAACTGATAAAGGCCACGGTGGAGATGGCGAAGGTGAAGACTGGCGCATTGATCGTGATTGAGCAGAGGGAGACCCTGGAGGAGTATGAACGTACAGGCATTCGCGTTGATGCAGCGCTGACCAGCCAGCTTTTGATCAATATTTTTGAACATAACACCCCTCTCCATGACGGTGCGGTGATCGTGCGCGGAGACCGCATTACAGCGGCAACCTGTTACCTGCCGTTGACAGACAATATGCATTTGAGCAAGGAACTGGGAACCAGACACAGGGCTGGGGTGGGTATCAGCGAGGTGACCGATTCGCTGACAATTATCGTATCGGAGGAAACGGGCCATATTTCCATTGCCTATAAAGGTCATCTGGAGCGGAATGTCAATGCGGACCAGCTTCGGGAGCATCTGACAATGCTGCAGAACAAGTCTATTGTGTCCAGAAAATTTAAATTGCGGAAGGGATGGGGCAAGAGTGAAAAAACTATCAATCAGTAAAATAACCGGAAATCTTTCCCTGAAGATTATTTCGGTAGTGATTGCATTCCTGATCTGGCTCCTGGTGAGCAACACAAACAATCCGATTCAAACCAAGACCTTTTCTAATGTGCCGATTACCATCGTGAATCAAAGCAGTGTGGCGGATATTGGAAAAGTAGTGGAGCCGGAAGGAAACGGCATGGTTACTTTGCGGGTGAAAGAACGGCAAAATGTTCTTGAACAGCTGACCAGAAGCGATTTTTACGTGGAAGCGGACATGGAAAATATCAATGCCATGAATTCAGTACCTTTGACAGTTACTTGCAGTAATTCCTCAGTGAATTGGGGTGAGATTGATATTTTGCCGTCTTCCCTGAAGGTGGATCTTGAAGATAAAGTGGAACAGGCTTTTGTGGCGTCCGTGTCTGTGTCCGGAACGGCAGCCAATGGATTCGCAGTGGGCGGAACCGAAATTGTACAAGGCAAGAATATTTATATTGCCGGACCGGAATCTGTGATGAAGATCATCAATCAGGTAGTAGCGCCGGTGAACGTGGGAGGTCTGAATTCAGACGTAACGCTGACAGCTGCCCTTAAGGTATATGATAAAAACGGCGCCGATATGCAGGATAAGTTGAGTACGCTGGAATTTAAGGACAGCAATGGGGCGGTGCTGACAGATGGTATCGTGCAGGTGGATGTGAATATGTGGAGAGTGAAGACGGATATCGCTCTGGAGGTGGAAACCATAGGAACGCCTGCTTTTGGGTATTGTGTATCTGGTATCAGTACCATTCCGGTAAGTATCAGCCTTGCGGGAACGGAAGACGCACTGAAGGCTTTGGGGGGCAAACTGACGCTGAAAAATAAGATTTCGGTGACAGGAGCTACAGAAAACATTTCCGAAGAACTGGACCTTACTGATACGCTGGCGGATCTGGAAGGACTGAAACTGATTGCCGATGCAGATCCGAACATCGTGGTGGAGATCCAGATTGATAAAAACGGAGATGAGACTGTGAGTATTCCCCTTAGCAGCGTGGAACTTTTGAATCAGCCTGCGGGGGTTAATCTCGTCTTTACTCCTGCAGATAAGATTTCTATTGGCATCCATGCTGCCAGCGAAGATGCACGGGAACTGACGGAGGAAGATAT
>CACYXH010000054.1 GCA_902778245.1 uncultured Lachnospiraceae bacterium
TTAGTACAACAGCCCCATTTTCGTCTTACTGATCAATAATGTTTCCTTCGATCTCATCGATGGCATCCTTGACAGAGCGGTAGATACCGCTTCCCACCGACTTGATGCGATGCATGGTGGCAATGGTCATTATGCCGTCCGCGATCAGGATGATCCCCACCCAGACAGAGACCGTAGCCACTGCCACGTCCGGGGCGAACAGCATGTAGAAGCCCGCCATCACCATCAGGATGGCCAGGATCAGGTTTACCGCCCATCCGGACACTTTCGCTCTGGAGAGCATCATTGCGTTCTCAATTTTTGAGACGCCGTTGACTATGATAAAGAGACTGAAAATGTAGGAAAACAGGGTCATCACTGCTTCGGTGTGGGAAAAGGTAAAGATACCCAGCACACATTTTAAGATGCCCAGTGCCAGGCTGCTGCGGGCCAGCAGGCTCATCACCCGGTAGTCTGTGAAATAGCGCACGATGTCGCTCAGACCGCTGCACAGCAGAATAATACCTGCTATGACGGTCACGGCGCCGGTGGTGCCATAAGGATTGAAGCAAAACAGAATCCCAACGATGATCGTGAATACCCCCGTCAATACTGTATTGGCATGGACGCGCTTCCAAATATCCATAACATTCTCCTTTCTTTTCTGTTCCCCTGCTAAGTACTATATAAGATCAATTCGTTTTCTTTTCAAACGCTGCCAGTTCCGGATTCTCTCTCTTTTCTTTTGTGTAGTTCTCATATGGCAGTTTTTTATGTTTCTGGCTGTCCCAGATTTCTTTGGCTACCGGCGCCCACTCCTGGGCGTAATTATCGCACTTCTCGCAGAGGTGTTCTACCGACTCAGCAGACTCCTGATTGGTCTGGTGCGCGCCGGTCTTCTCCACCATTTCACGCAGAAGCTGGGGGTTCTCCAGCATCGGGCAGGGTCTTAAGTGGTTGCGGTTGAACGGCTGTCCCTCATGGTATGCCAGGAACAGCGGGCTCTGCAGGATCTCCAGAATGGAACTGTCATGGATGTTGGCGTTGGAGTAATGGATGAATACACAGGGCTCCGCGTCGCCGTGGGAATTAATATGGAAGTAATTGCGGCCACCGGCAATGCATCCGCCCACATACTCGCCGTCATTCTGGAAGTCCATGGGATAAAATTCAATATCACATGCGTCAGAGCGCACATAGCGGATCCGCTCGATCATCTTTTTCCGCTGCTCTACAGTGGGCATCAGTTCCGGCACCGCATTGTTTCCAACCGGCATATAGTGGAAGTAGAACCCGAAGCGCGCGCCTTTGGACGCGATGAAACGAAGGAAGTCATCGTTGGTGACTGCTTCAATATTCGCTCTGGTGTAGCAGATGGAAGTTCCGTAAACAATGCCGTATTTCTTCAGAAGATCCATCGCGTTCATTACGGCGTCGTAGTGGCCGATACCACGGCGGGCGTCGTTGGTCTCCGGAGTGCCTTCAATAGAAAGCATGAAAGTCAAGTTACCCAGCTCTACTACTTTTTTGCAAAGTTCCTCGTCGATCAGCGTGGAGTTAGTGTAGGCCGCAAAGAAGCAGTCTTTATGTTTTTCACACAGACGCAGCACGTCTTTCTTTCTTACCATGGGCTCTCCACCGGTCATCATGTATAAGTAAACCCCCAGCTCTTTTCCCTGGGTAACGATCTTATCCATGTCCTCAAAAGAAAGGTTATCCTTGTGGCCGTATGTTCCGGACCAGCAGCCGGCGCAATGCATATTGCAGGCGGAGGTCGGATCAAACAGGATCAGCCACGGAATGTTGCAGTTGTAGATCTCGCGGTTTTTGCGGATGGTCTTTGTTCCGTGGAAGAACGCCTCATATCCCAGATTCAGAAGCATAGTTCTGGCGTATTTCGGATCAGTCTCGTCAATGATCTTATTGATGAACTTCATCCACCGGTTGTCAGGATCCTGAATATTCTTCCTCACCCGCTCAATCGTCTCCTGGCTGGCTCCGTCACCGTAGAACTTCTGCGCCTGATCTACCAGCTGCAGGTAGGTCTTGGTACGGTCTTCCTGCTTGTTCAGATGTTTCAGAAAACCATCGATCAACACTTTGAATGCCTGACGCTGTGCTGCGTGGGTGAGATTTGATGCATTAAATTCCATAATTCTTTACCTCTTTCTGTATAAATTATTTCTTTATTCGTAAACTCCCATGGAGTCTATTTGTATTCTTACTGTCCGCCGGCTGGCAGTCCATAAAAAACTGTTTTTTAAATGCTTGCCATTTATCGTCCTCTCAGCAGCTTTGTACCTTTTTCGCATACACCATACATTTCTTCGTATTTTGCTTCTACCAGCGGGAGGATGTGACCGCTTCGTTTCTTCTTTACATAATGTGAAACCGGAACAGTGGCCGCCCATAAGGCAAGTCCGGGAATACCCAGTAAAATCGTCAGCCACAGGATTGGCGGAGACGCGATCACCGCAAACACGGATCCGGTTACGAACACGGTTCCGATCAGGCCGGTTAAAATGCCTGCGATCAGCGCCTGGGTATATTTGGAATGTTCCAGGATCTGTATCTGCTGCATGCAGGCTTCAAAGTTTCTCTGAAGTCTGGTTAGTTCGGCCTTGTTCAGGATACTCCTCTCCCGCTTTAACTGCAGGCTGATTTTTTCCAAATGCTCTGACCGCTCCGTTCTCTCATCCGTATGCCAGCCAAAGCTTTCGTATCCATCCAGATATTGGGACAGATATCCGGCGTTTACCGATATTTTTTTATAATCATATGCGCGGAAAGCACTAACACTTTCCTCACGTTCACTCATCTGAAGTCACCCCCAGTCCTACCGTGCTGTTTATTTAAATTTTTACTATGCATTTTACGCGGTATTACTACCGTAAATGCACTCCCTTCTTCCGGCTGACTTTCTACCTCAATGGAAAAACCATGAAGCTGAAGGATCCTGGTGACCAGTGCCAGCCCCAGGCCGTTCCCCTCGGTAGAATGGGAGGCGTCTCCCTGATAGAACTTCTCAAAAATGTGACGCATGGTCTCTTCGTCCATACCGCAGCCGGTGTCGGCAATGGTCACCTTGACGTTATTTTCATCCGAGGTCTGGAGCAGGGTAACGCTTCCTCCCTCTTTTGTAAACTTCACAGCGTTGGAAAACAGATTGTTCCACACCAGGCTCATCAGACTTTCCTCCGCCGCAATGAAGACGCCGTCTTCCATTTGAACGTCAAAATTAAGTTTCTTTTCCCAAACGTCCTCGAACAGGAGCGCCGACTCCGCCAATTGCTCGCACAGATCATATTGGTGAGCCGCTGGCATGATCACCTGTTTTTCCAGCTTATTCAACTTCAGCAGGTTGTTGATCAGTTCTGCCAGCCTCCTGGATTGCTGGATGATCGTGTCCGTATATTCCTGCTGCTGTTCCGACATATCTTTCTGCCGGAGCAGTTCCGCGCTGTTTTGTATCACCGACAGGGGAGTCTTTATCTCATGGGATACGTTGGAAAAAAAATCTGTCCGCAGTGTCTCCATGCTGCCAAGATCCTCTATCATCTTATTTAAATCCATGATCATGGTATCCAGATAGTCCAGCTTATCCGCAGTATGCAATGGCGGAATATAAACCGAGAAATCTCCCTTTGCCACCTGGCTTGCCGCTTCTGAGATCATCTTCATGGGCTCTTCATATATTATTTTAATCTGCCAGCGAATATATACCGTCAAAGCTGCAGCCACCAGGCTCCAATAGCCAAACACAACCCCCATCTGCGTAGCATAGGAATCGGTCAGTTTTCTGGTGACGCTCAGAAGAACGCTCTGCACCCCTACCGCCAGCAAAATGATTCCCAGGCATGCCAGAAACAGTGAGACCGGTAACCGTGATTGGCGCACCCGCCACACAACATTTTCCCGCTGTGCTCTCTGCCAGAATTTCCGCAGCGTTCTTTGTGTCCTGCACTCTCTCGCATGTTTCATGACAGCACCGCCTTGTACCCCAAACCACGGACAGTCTTGATGGAAAATCCGTCACAGCCGGACAATTTGTCTCTCAGTTTCGTGACATAAACATCCACCGCTCTCAGGCTGGTGTCCGAGTCCGCTTCCCAGAATTCTTCCATGAGCTGTGTCCTGGTAAAGGTCTTATTTGGGTACGACAGTAATTTGTAGATAATTTCAAACTCCCTGGCTGTAAGTCCAACCTCCGCGCCATCCACGGACGCGGTCACCGCATCCGCGTCCAGTTCCAGATTGCCGACGCAGATCTTGCCTTCTGCCTCGATATTGACCCGGCGCAGCAGCGCCCGCACCCGCATTTCCAGCTCCGCCAGTTCAAAGGGTTTTACAATATAATCGTCAATACCGATATTAAAACCTTTCTGCTTGGAAGAGAGGTCATCTTTGGCAGACATAAACAAAATCGGTATTGTCCGATTCCATTCCCGGACAGTTCTGGCAAACTCAAACCCGTCCACTTCCGGCATCATAATGTCCGAAATGATCAGGTCACAGGGCTTTGAAAACAATTCCTGATATGCCTCTTGGGCGTTCAGGCAGCCCTTCGTCAGAAAGCCGCTTTTTCCAAGATAGGTGCAGACAAACCGATTTAGTTTTTCATCATCTTCCACCACAAGAATATGGATCATTCTTACAGTCTTCCTTTCGCATAGTCCGCTGCACGGCAAAATTATCAATATATTTCCATTACAGTTCTCTACTATGCACGATGAATATTTTTGTTTTGTTTGAAAATTGTTACATTTCTATTACATTTTGCGTTCCGCAAGCAATGCTTCTACTTCTTTCCGCTGAGGCATCACTCTCAGGGCGCCTTTGCGGGTAGTGATCAGAGATGCCGCTGCATTGGCAAAGGCCAGCATCTCTTTCAGATTTTCTTCCGTCAGCCCCTCCAGGCCATGCTGACAGATATAGTGCAGCACACACCCGCAGAATGTGTCTCCGGCTCCGGTCGTCTCCACTGTATTTTTCTGTAAAAACGGGGCTATTTCCACCATGGTGTCACCATAATAGGCTCTGCTGCCCTCTTTTCCCATGGAAACAAGGATCAGTGGAATCTGGTATCTCTCCTTGATCCAATTCACGCCCTCGGTGTAATCTTCTTTTCCCGTCAGCCATTGGATCTCATTGTCCGAAATTTTCAGTATCTGACAGTAATTCAGTCCATACAGAACCTGCTCCTTAGCTTCTTCTAAATTTGCCCAGAGAGGCGGCCGAAGATTCGGGTCAAAAGAGATCAAAGTGCCTGATTCTTTGGCAATTTTCAATGCTTTCTTTGTCGCTAAGCGCACTCCCTCATGAGTCATGGAAAGCGTTCCGAAATGAAAAATTTTCGTATCCTTTATCAGATCTTCCGGTATCTCATCCTCTGTCAGCATCATATCCGCCCCCGGATTGCGGTAGAAAGAGAAATCCCGATCTCCGTCCGGATAGGTATGCACCAGCGCCAGGGTGGTATGGATTTCTTCATCCATCTGCAGATATGCGGCTTCAATACCCACTTCTGTGATGGCATCCCGCAGCTGCTCCCCAAAGAAATCCTTCCCCACCTTCCCAATAAACGCAGTTTTATGTCCCAGTTTCGCCAGCATCGCCAGCACATTGCATGGGGCACCCCCGGGGTTCGCCTCGAACAGCGGGTTTCCCTGTCCGCTCTTTCCGTTTTCCGTAAAATCGATCAGTAATTCGCCCAGTGCCGTCACATCATAAGTCTTCATAGTATGATTTCTCCTCCGTTTTATCAAATTTTCCAATGTTAATCTCTTTCTCCCTAATAGTTGTTTATTATAGTTATAGCATGCTGAAATCAAAGAACGCAATAAGATTCTCATATTAAGCCAAAATACCTGATGCAGCCACTACAGCAACTTTATGTGGTAATGAAAGATTCTGTCACAATAGGCAGTGACCGGAACAAGCCAGATAGGACAGTATATTTAGCAGAAGTTCTCTTTGGACTTCTGCTAAATATTGGTCTAAAATCTTCCACCCATAACACAACACCGCCGATGGGAAGCTTCTCCCTGTCGGCGGTGTTTTCATTTTGACTAAACCAGAAATCCAGCGTTTACCCATCCATATGCTCCGGTGCTGGGACTGTATACGTATACGTAACTGCCTGACTGACCACCCATGAGTTCCACGGTATCCCCATTGTACAGCTGGGCTGCTTCGTTGGCGTATTCATAGGTGGGCTGGCTTCTCAGAGCCAGGTATCCGGAAGATACTTTCACGCTCTTCCATGCCCCTGTATTGGAATTCAGGTTCTGCGCCTGGCTGGTCCAGGTATTGTCCATGTACTGCTGAAGGGTCGTGTTTCCGGATCCCGTTGAGGATGCAGCTGCGGTTGTGGATGTGGTTGTGGTTTTGGTTTTGGACGGAGCGGTGTCTGCCAGATTTCCTGCGTGAATGTAACCCGTCACACCGTTGTATCTCACCTGTACCCAGTCACCGGCATAGGCAAGTACATCTACTTTTGCGCCAGCCGGCACAGATCCGATGATCGTACCGGAGAGGCTGGCTCCACTACGAAAGTTCATGCTGTTCTGTACATACTGTGTTGCGGCAGTGCTCTGGGCGAATGCCGCGCCTGCGGTTCCAAATACACTTGCTGCCATTGCTGCTCCGATGATAAAAGTTCTGATTGCTTTCTTCATGATTATGTCCTCCTGACCGTTTTGGTTTTGTTTGTCTTGTATTTGTTTGTTTTGTTGGATTTATCTTACCAAATGCTTTGTCACAGAACTGTCACACGAAGAAAGTGTCTTTTGAATATGCTGAATGTCATGCAGATTAAAATATACCGGCTTCCCTGTTTCTGCATCCATTGCAACAATCTTCCCTCTGAAGCAATGTTGCCACCTCGACTGTGTTTAATTTGTGCAACCGAATTATATCATCCTCAGAGCCTTCATAAAACACCGGAAAAATCTATGACAAGCTACTGTTTTCCTCTATCATTTTCCAGACAGCCTTATCAAAATCTGATTCGATAGGCTGCGTTTTATTGAAAATCTCGTACTCGGCATTTGCCTTATCCAATGCCTGCTTATGGGATATCCTGCCATTATCTTTTAAAATCCTGTATTGACGGAACTCGAGGAATGCGTTTACACTCTTTTCAAATTCCTCCATAGTAAAAACATTCTCTCTTTCGATCAGATCTTCAATATAATCGAAATATCCTGTGACAGCCCGTTCAAGCTGACGGATCTGTTTCTCATCCAGATAATTCTTCGCCACCGACACATCAGACTTTAGAATCCTTCCATCCGGTGCATTTTTCCAGGTAGTTAATCCCATATGTTCTTTTGTGTGATCCGCTGCCTGAAACACGATTTCAGCAGCCGTATGGTTAGTAATGGCATAGTGAAAACAATTCTGGATCGTTGCATAGAAATGATACGCCACCTCGGAGTCCTTTGTATAATCTATACTGCATTCGGCAAATATATCAGTAATCTGCTGCCATATTCTTCGTTCACTTGCCCTTATAGAACGAACTCTTTCAAGAAGTTCACGGAAGTAGTCTTTGCCAAAAGCAGTCTTACCCTGCTTAAGCCTGTCATCGTCGAGAACAAATCCCTTTATCATATACTCTTTCAAAACTTTTGTTGCCCAGATTCGGAACTGAGTTGCTTTTCGAGAATTTACGCGATATCCGACCGAGATAATTGCATCTAGATTGTAAAAATCCGGTTTTCGCCTGACATTTCTATCACCTTCCTTTTGAACTATTTCCATTTTGGAAACAGTTGCCTCCTTATCAAGCTCACCCTCATCGTATATGTTAGTAAGATGTTTTGAAATATCCGGAACCTGCACTCCAAAGAGTTCCGCCATTGCTTTCTGTGTAATCCACAGACTATCATTCATAATATAGGCATCGACCGAGACGTCTCCTTCATCCGAATGATAGAGTACCATCTCCATTTGCTTATCAAAATCCTTCATGGCTTCACCTTCCCATCCTTTAGATTCCGAACCAACTCCAGAAATCCTTCGACTACCCCTGTAACACGTTTATCCTTGTGTATAAATACCTGTGAATAAACGGGAAAATCATCTCCTGCCCAACAAAGCCTTGCAAGGCTCCCATTTTCCCTTTCCACCGCAACCGTCATGTCAGGCATAAAGGCTGCTCCCAGTCCGCTTATCGCAAACTGCTTCAATATCTCTTTACTGCTTGTTTCAATGGCAATCTTAGGAACAATCCCTTTATGAGAAAAATCAGTAATCAGCATATGTCTGAAGCTGCAATTATGCGATGTGAGCAAAAGCGGAACATCTTTAAGATCATCTTCTCTCACCTTGCTTTTTTTAGCCAGTTCATGTTCCGGATATACATAAAAGCCCAGAGTTTCGGGATGTTTGTAGAGAAGAGCAAGATTTTCATCTTCAATTAAAGGATTCAATGTGTAGACGATATCCAATTCTCCCTTTTTCAAAAGCTCCGGAAATGAATCATGTGTGATAAACCGAAGCTGGATGTCAACTTTCGGATAAGCCTTCCTATATTGCATCAGAATCTGAGGGCAACGATTATAACATAGCGATTCCGATACTCCCAGTTTAATGATCCCAGCCGGTTCCGTCGAATCAGGAACCTCTAAATGTATCTCCCTCTCTAACTGAAGGAGTTTTTCCGCATAGACAATAAGTCTTTCTCCTGCCGGTGTCAGAGATATTGTTTTTCCCAGCCGGTTGAAAAGATCCGAACCCAGTTCATCTTCAAGCTGCTTGATCTGCATAGTAACTGTAGATTGCGCGTAGCCAAGATCATTTGCCGCCGAAGAAAAACTATTAAGATCTGCAATCCTTAAAAATGTTTCCAACTGTGTGATCGTCATAAATAACATCCTCTCAAATCATGCCAAGGTCCGCGTATTATGCTAAAGTAATGCAGTTAAACTCACCTGCAAATTATTTTCCATTTTATAACATAATTATTCCGAATTTTATATTATCATATTTTTTGAATTTTGACATCACTTATTTCAATTTTACTAAATCTAAACTCCGTGATATCTTATAGTCATAATGAAAACCTATCAACAATTCGGAGGTGTGAATATGGACGATTTAATCAGAATAATCAAAGAAACTGCAAAGCCGAATTTCCTGAACATCAAGACATCGATCAAGTCCTATGATCGTGATGCTCTGTGCTGCAATGCACCCTGCTGGAGATGGGCATATCACGCTCTTCATTCCGCAGACAAATGGTTCATCAATCCCTTTGTATATGAAGAACCTGCCTTTCATGAGGAAGGCATGGACAATCATGACAATCCAACAGATGTAGTGCTGTCAGATGAGGAACTGCTGGCATATCTGGATCAGATTAAAACCAAAACCCTGTCTTATCTGGACAGTCTTACAGATGAAATGTTATACGAAAAGCCGGAAAACTGTCCCTACACAAGAATGGAACTTGTTCTCCGGCAATACAGATATCTTTCATTTCATACAGGCATGCTGAACGGACAGACAGCAGTAGCAACCGGAATGTTTCCCGTATGGGTTTCTGATGTCGATAAGTATATAGATGATGGAATATTCTTCGGGCGATACAGGAAAGGGCATAACAGCGAAGATCCCACACTTAACAAATAAGCAACCGTTATTTACCATCTTTGATCCTGTAATAATCCTCCAGGTTAACATCGGTCTGAATCTTTGCTTCCGCTTTTCAGTTGCTCACATGCTCTAAAAGCACACAACTTTCAATATTCCTGCACATGGGAAACATGTCCACCGGACAGGCTACCTGGGCCCGGTAACCCCTTTTTGTCAGAAACTTCAGATCACGCTCCAGCGTCAACGGATTACAGGAGATATAAACCACTTTTTTCGGCCCCAGCTTCACCAGGGAAGTTAAAAACGCCTCATCGCTCCCGCCTCTGGGGGGATCCATAAATACTACGTCCGCCGTCTCCCCGGCCTGTGCCAGCTCGGTCATAAATTTTCCGGCATCATTCCGGTAAAAACGGATGTTTTTTACTCCATTTCGCTTCGCGTTGGAAATAGCGTCTTTCACAGCATCCGAATTTTGCTCCACGCCAATCACATCCCCTGCCTGGCTGCTGGCGATCAGCCCAATGGTTCCAATCCCACAGTAGGCGTCGATTATCCGCTCCTTCCCGGTCAGCCCCGCAAGCTGGATGGCTTTCGAGTACAGTACTTCTGTCTGCTGCGTGTTCACCTGATAAAAGGACTGGGAAGAAATTCGGAACGTGAGCCCGCACAGACTGTCTTCAATATAGTCTTTCCCGTAAAGAACCGTTTCTTTCTCTCCCAGGATCATGCTGGTCTTCTGAGAATTGACATTTAAAACAATCGTAGTGATCTCAGGATGCAGTTTTCGAAGCGCTTTCACAAAATTGTTCTTCGATGGCATTATGGGAGACCCCAGCACCAACACTACCATCACCTCACCGCTGTGAAATCCGGTTCGGATCAGAGCATGACGAAACAGGCCATACCCGGTATCTTCATTATATGTTTTGATTTTAAAGGATTTCAAAAGATCACGGATATCCCGGATGATGGCGTCCGCTCTCCGATCCTCGATCATGCACTCATCCACCGGAACGATAAAGTGCGTCCCCTCCTGATATGTCCCGGAAATAACGGTTCCGTCTTTTCGGTGTCCAAACACCGCATGCACTTTATTTCTATAGTGTAGCGGTTCTTCCATTCCTATGATCCTTTCCACTTTGCAGTAGGGCCTGATCAGCTTTTCCACCTGCTGCTGCTTTTGCCTAAGCTGCTCCCCGTAAGGCACTTCCAAAAGCTGACATCCCCCGCACTTTTTCTGCACGGGGCAGAGAGAATTTTTCTGTCCACCACCCCGGCGCTTGTTGTTTCGATCCTTTATGTCCACTTTATTTTCCTCCCGTTTCCGGTAATTGAGTTATCCACACTATCCCGCCATGCCCATTCTCACACGCCTTCCCCGTTAAATGCAGGGATAAAGCTCTCCTTCGCAGTCTCGCCCTCCTGCAAAAAGCCGTTTTCCAGGCCAAGGTTCAGTGCGTAATCCACCAGACGCCCATACTCCCGGGCTGTTACCTTCCGGGACAGCAACGGGTCTTGTCCCATTACCGGCATGGGCGTGTACTGGTTCATCAGGCTGATATAAATCTGATTTCCGTAGGTGTTGTACAGATATTCTACTACCCTTTTTGAATCGGATACATGTCCCGGCAGCAGCAGGTGCCGCACGATGACACCCCGCTTTATCAAACCTCTCTCGTCAAATTCCGCGCTCCCGGTCTGACGCACCATCTCCTTCAAAGCTGTTTTCGCCGTATCAGGGTAGTCTTCCGCGTTGGAATATTGCTTTGACAGTTCACAGTCCATATATTTAAAGTCCGGCAGATAGACATCAATCAGACCCTCTAACCATTTTAAACTTTCCCGCTTTTCATAGCCGCTGCTGTTGTATACAACAGGAATTTCCAGCCCCTTTGTCTTTGCACTCCCCAGGGCTGCGGCCGTCTGCGGCAGATAATGTCCTGCCGTCACCAGATTAATATTATTGGCTCCCTTCTCTTGTAATCGCAGAAAAATGTCCGCCAATCGTTCTACGGAAATTTCTTTTCCCCGCTTTCCTCCCGAAATCTCCCGGTTCTGGCAGAATTTACATCCCAGAGAGCAACCGGGAAAAAAAACAGTGCCGGAACCTTCCTGACCGGATATACAGGGTTCTTCCCACATATGCAGCGCCGCTCTGGCTACCAGAAGCTGTGCCCCCACCCGGCAGTATCCTCTCTGTCCGGCGATCCGATCGGCCCCGCAGTTTCTGGGACAGAGACGGCATTCCCGCATCGCAGCGGCAATTTTATCCATTTCTTCTCTCACACTCACTAGCTTCTCTTTTCTCTTCTAAATTTATCCGATGTCTTTTACCTTTCCTTTTGCGTTCCGGCCGGAAGCTGTGCCAGAATAATGGCCCCAAACATCACCAGGCAGCCAAACAATTCACGAATGCTCAGCTTCTGATGAAGGATTGCCCAGCCTGCCAGTACGGAAATCACGGATTCCAGGCTCAGGATCAGGGATGCTATGGTAGGATCCATATCCTTCTGCCCGATGAACTGAAGTGTATACGCAACCCCGCAGGACATAACTCCGGCATACAGTATTGGCAGCCAGGCGGAACGTATAGCGCCTGGGCTTGGCTCTTCAAAGATTACCATGAGTACGGCGGAGATCAGTCCTGCCACCAGGAACTGGATACAGGACATTTGTACCCCATCTGCCATGGAAGAAAAATGATCGATGGTCAGGATATGCAGCGCAAAAACCAGTGCGCACAAAAGCACATAGGCATCTCCCCTTCCGATGGAAAATTCCTCTGTCATACAGAGCAGATACAGCCCGATCACCGCCAGTGCCACACTGATCCATACCTTTACGCCGATGTGCTTTTTCAGAAAGATTCCCAGTACCGGCACCAAAACAATGTACATGGCCGTGATGAAACCTGCCTTTCCAACTGTAGTGTATTTAATGCCGATCTGCTGCAGGTTGCTGGCAACCCCCAGACAGACGCCGCAGCAGATCCCGCCCAGGATCAATGTTTTCTTACCCGCAGTAGTTCTCTTATTCTTCCCTTTATCGAAAAAGAAGATAACCGGAAGCAGCACAATTCCTCCGATCACGCTTCGGATCGCGTTGAAGGTAAACGGTCCCACATACGCCATTCCCACACTCTGGGCCACAAAGGCAATCCCCCAGATCACCGCTGCCAAAAGCAGCAGCAGCGGGCTTTTCACATTTGTTTTTCTCATACTTCCACTTCTCCAGCTAACACCTTTTTATAATCCTCATAATTCTTTTTCAGCAGTTCCGGTGTATCCAGTTCGTAGGGACATTTGCTCATGCATTTTTTACATTCCAGACAGCCCTCAATCTTCTTCATTTCCGCCTGCATTCCTTCCGTCAGCCATGCTTTGGACGGCGCGCGGCGCAGCATTAAGGACATTCTGGCGCACTGATTGATCATGATCCCTGCCGGACATGGCATACAGTAGCCGCAGCCGCGGCAAAATTCCCCCGTAAGTTCCTGTCTCTCCTTCTCAATAAAAGCAGAAATCTCCGGTGTCATCTCCGGCGCTTGCTCCATGTATCCAAGCCATTCCTCCAATTCGCTTTCTTTCTGGATCCCCCAGATAGGAAGCGCGTTGTCAAACTGCGTCATATAAGCCATGGCTGCCTCGGAGCGGTTGATCAATCCTCCCGCCAGAGCTTTCATGGCAATAAATCCCATGTTTGCCTCTTTGCAGCTTCTCACCAGCTCCTGCTCTTTATCAGAAGAAAGATAGCTGAAAGGATACTGCAATGTTTCATACAGACCCGATTTTACGATCTCCTCCGCAACAAACAGCTTGTGGGTCGTGATACCGATATGACGGATCTTTCCCTGTGCTTTTGCTTCTATCATACATTCATACATGCCTGCCCCATCCCCGGGAGCATAGCACTGATCCACGCAGTGGAACTGATACAGATCCAGATAGTCCGTGCGCAGGTTTTTCAATGTGGTTTCCAGGTCCCTCCAAAAGCCCTCCGGCGTCTTTGCCGCAGTCTTTGAAGCAATATATAATTTTTCCCTCATTCCGTCAAAAGCCTCGCCCAGCTTCTCCTCGCTGTCGCTGTAAGCTCTTGCCGTATCAAAAAAACGCATGCCGCCATCGTAGGCGCGGCGGAGGATCGCCGCTGCTGTTTCCATGTTAACTCTCTGAACAGGCAGCGCGCCAAATGCGTTCTGCGGCACAGTAATCCCTGTTTTTCCCAATGTGATCTGTCGCATGTTAAGACCTCCCTCGTAGGTGAATTCTTGTTTCACAGGCATGCCCGCAGACCTCCCGTGCCTTGCACGTGATGTCTGCGGCTGAGGGGGCGTTTCACGCCCCCATCAGGCCATGTCAACCCCGTCCTCTTTCAAGTGAGCTTGATGAGGCCAGGTTTTCCTGTTCCCTTATGCCTGTGAAACTATGGTATCAAACTGGGAGTTGTATAAATCTGCATAGAAACCGGCTTTGGCCAGCAATTCCTCGTGTCTTCCCTGCTCCACGATATCCCCGTCTCTCATCACCAGTATGAGATCCGCATCCCGGATCGTGGACAGGCGGTGGGCGATGATGAAACTGGTTCTCCCTCTCATCAGATTATCCATAGCTTTCTGGATCCTGGTCTCTGTTCTGGTATCCACGGATGAGGTCGCCTCATCCAATATCAGTACCTTATTGTCTGCCAGGATCGCCCGGGCTATGGTTAGGAGCTGTCTCTGTCCCTGGGATACATTGTCGGCATCCTCATTCAACTCCATCTGATAGCCCCCCGGCAGCACCCGGATAAACCGGTCTGCGTGGGCCGCCTTCGCCGCCGCCATCACTTCCTCATCGGCAGCGTCTAAACGGCCGTAGCGGATGTTCTCCATGATGGTTCCGTTAAACAGCCAGGTATCCTGCAAAACCATGCCAAAGGCATCTCTCAGATCTCTCCGATTGTAATCCCGTATATCGTGTCCGTCCAGCCGGATCTCTCCGCTGTTTACATCATAGAATCGCATCAGCAGTTTTACCATGGTGGTCTTGCCCGCGCCGGTGGGTCCAACAATAGCGATTTTCTGCCCCGGCTCTACCTTTGCGCTGAAGTCGTGGATGATCACTTTCTCCGGAGCATATCCGAAGGATACATGGGAGAACGCTACCTCTCCCCGCAGTGTTTCCTTATTCAAATCCACTGCATGTTCCCCATTCTGGCTTTCTTCTTCCTCTTCAAGGAATTCAAACACACGCTCTCCCGCCGCCGCCATGGACTGTACCTGATTGACGACCTGGGCGATCTGCATGATGGGCTGGGTAAAATTCTTAACGTACTGGATGAAAGCCTGAATGTCTCCAATGGTAATCACACTGCGGGCCGCCAGCAGGCCGCCAGCCAGCGCCACTGCCGCATAACCCAGATTTCCCACAAACATCATGATGGGATGCATCATGCCCGAGAGGAACTGAGACTTCCAGGCAGAATCATATAATACATCATTGAGCTTGTCAAACTCCTCTACGGTTTCCTCTTCCTTGTTAAATACTTTAATGATATTCTGACCACCAAAAGTCTCTTCTACCTGACCATTGATATGCCCCAGATATTCCTGCTGACTGCGGAAATACTTCTGGGAGCGCTTTACCACCGCCGCAATAAGCCCTGCGGAAACAGGCAGGATCACCAGAGCGATCACCGTCATCAGCGGGGAGATACTCAGCATCATCACCAGCACACCGATCAGCGTGGCAATGGAGGTAATAATGGTGGTAATACTCTGGTTCAAGCCCTGACCCAAAGTATCCACATCATTGGTTACCCTGGAGATCACTTCGCCGTAAGTGCGGCTTTCAAAGTACTTCATGGGCATGCTGATCTGCTTTCTCAGACTGTAGCACACTTTCTGGGTCACACCGGTCATGAGCCAGCCCTGGCAGAAAGTGAGGATCGCACTGACCACATAGATGCCCACCACGAACAACAGTATCTTGCCGATATAAGTGAAATCAATCCCACCGGTGCCATAGACCTTTGACATCAGACCCTCCGCCAACGCAGTGGTGGCTTTCCCCAGGATCTTTGGTCCGATCACGCTGAATACCGTAGAACTGGCGGCAAAGATCATAACGAAAAATACAGCAATCTTATACCGGGCAATGCAGCGGATAATTCTTGGACTTTTCCACTGCGCCCATTCTCCCCGGACCTCCGGGGCCGGGATGGCGCCTCGGCATCTTTGCACTTCCTTCACTGCTCATCTCTTCCCCCCTCCTTTCCGATATTGTCCCGCCTGTTATCTTCTTGGTTCTTCTCTCCATTGTCAGTTTCGGTAATCTCTTTCAGACCCAGCTCTTTCGCGGACATCTGGGATTTGCAATCTGTTCATAAACCTCGCAGCTTCTCAGTAATTCCTCATGGGTGCCTTTTCCAACGATCTTTCCATCATCCAGAACCAAAATCTGATCCGCATGCAGCACCGTGCTGATCCGCTGGGCCACAATGATCACCACAGCATCCTTCATATTTTCTTCCAACGCCCGCCGGAGCGCCGCATCCGTTTTCAGATCCAACGCAGAAAAGCTATCGTCAAATACATATACTTTTGCATCCTTGGCCAGCGCGCGGGCAATGGCAAGACGCTGCTTTTGTCCGCCGGAAACATTGGAACCTCCCTGAGCAATCTCACTCTCATACTTTTCTTCTTTT
>CACYXH010000055.1 GCA_902778245.1 uncultured Lachnospiraceae bacterium
TAGGCTCAATTGCACCTTGATAAATGTAGATATTTATTCTTTTTGCCGGAAGTGAGTGATAGGTGAGAAGTTTATTACATGGCAATCAAGGGAAAGGACACAGACTGGTCCTTTCCCTGTAGCTGAGTATGATCCCGCAAACCTTATGTCAAGAGGCTTTCGCGGCATAACGGGGCCCCTGCCCCATTATTCCACGATCCTCCTGACAACGGTTTCGCTCCACGCTTAGGCCGATTGCTGTTTCTGAAGTTCCAGAATAGTCTGTTGACCAAGGAAAATGAGCAGTTGCCATTTTCCGGGCATGTTGCCAGCGCCCTTCAGGATCTCAACCTCATTCAGGACGCGGTACTTCGCATGCTTATGCGGCCGTAGAAAGTTGTAGTACGCGACCCATAAGGCCAGGTCATAGTTGGCACCGTCGATGTTATCGAACCCGTTTGTAATGCGATAGGACGCCTTGTAGGTTCTGTTCAGTCGTTCGATTATCTGTTTAAACGGACGGAACTCTTTCGATACCGCGTCGTCGTTGGTAAGTCCAATCACCTGTGTGATCTCAAACTTCATTCGCTCACCGAACTCAAGGAAGAACTGCTGGGCAGCAAGCGGATAAGCGCTGTATCCATCCGCGATGAAACGGAAACCTTCCGGAAGAGCGTTTTTCAGTTTGTCAAAGGCCATGCGCATAGCCATGATACAGGGGCCCACGCTGCGGTTGTCAGAGACACGGTAACCAAGGATGGAACGGCTGGCGGCATCCATGATGAACCAGATATAGCTCTTTACACCACGAATCTTGATATAAGTCTCATCGGCAACAAAAGCCTTTCCCGGATGATAGTCATAATGGTCAACGAAGGGTTTGATGCACAGTGCCGCTGTTTTGCAGTAGTTGGCGATCTGCTGATGGGATACCCGGAAACCGTACAGATCTTCCAGAGCCTGGGAGGTCTTTCGAAGTGATAAGCCGAGGTTGATATGCAGGGTGAGACACAGTCCCATGATATTTGCGTCATACTTGCGGAAACGCAGGGAAGATGCGTTTTTCGGGAGATCTTCGAGGGACATCTGAAAGAAGTCGACGTTGAATTCCCGGTAAAGGTAATGCAGCTTATAATCCGATTTGCCATTTGGGGAATCGGGATCTACCTGTTTCAGGTTGTTCTGGTAGTAGGAACAGTTTTTGTTGACACACTTCCAGATGACAAAGAACTTCCTGCTTTTGATGGGGACCAGGGAACGCCCGCAGAAAGGGCACCGGAGTTCAAAGGTTTTGTGAAAACGGTTATCTTTAGGCGAGAAAAAAGAGCCGCATACTTTGCACAGGAGCTGCCCTTTGGAACCGTTGTTTTTGTAAAGATAATCGGCAGGGGCATTGCAGCAGGGACAGCGGGTATCACTTGAAATATCGCATTCACCATGACGGCGAACAGGTTTTAGTTCGCGTCCATTGTGCGAACGTTGGTACTCACGTTTCAAATGCTGCCAGTCCTTCTTTTCAAGAGGGATGATCTTGGGGAGTTCATCTGTTTTGAACTTCTGGTACTTTGGGGAGCGGGCATCATCAAAGGCCCACTGCTTCAGAGGAATATATCTACAGATAAAAGTGATGAGCCAGCAATTCTGGCGATAAAGGTAATTGATAACTGAAAGTAAATAAAGTATAATGTCCATGAGCAATATCACGCTTTCTATGATGTGTGTTTGGCGATGTACATTATACACGAAAGCAGGGGGTATTGCTCTTTTTATTTGCAAAACCCCAAGATTTAAGCATTATTCATGCTTTATGCATGTTTAAGTTGACACTACGATAGAATAGGCAGTGTCAAATTAGCTATGAAAAAAATGAGCTAAAAGAATATGGTTCAATTGAACCTTTATAACTGTAGATATATATTTTTTTCCAAAAGTGAATGATAGATCGGAAGTTTATTACATGGTGATCAAGGGAAAGGACACAGAATGCTCCTTTCCCTGTAACGGAGTATATTTCAACTTAAAAAGGAGGACGGCAAATGATATACAGGCAGTCGGACAGTCGCATAGTACCGGGGAAGGTGCCCAAGTAGTATAAGCACTGGAGGGAAGGAGACTGCGCCAGGTAATAACGATCACAAGATATCACCAGTGGACCTTGAGCCACGCGAATGGTGAGAACCACACATAATCGTGAACACCCGGTAAACTCTGAGTTATCGTGGGTAATCAGCCTGGTGAAGAGCCGAATTCGGGCAATTTGCAAAAAGTTGAAAAATATGCTGTAAAAAGGTTGACTCTGACACAGTGTCATAGTGTATGCTTGCATTACCAAAGGTAAAGGAGGCGGTCATCCATGATGACAGTACACCAGATTTCAGGAGTGAGTATACGTGCGCTGCATCACTACGACAGGATTGGACTTCTGCCGACCACAGAAGTAAAGGAGAACAAGTCCTGCTGATCACGTTGTTGGAAATTGTTGAATTAGTGAGTTTTTCGGAGGTGGTATGGTGAAACTAATTAAAATAAACGATCGGATATGGTATTCCATGTACGAAGAAGAACGCGACCGGCCATGTCTTGGCTATGTGCGCGGTGATCACTGGAGTCTGGCGGTGGATGCTGGCCATTCAGATGCCCATGTAAAAGAATTCTATGAAGCGCTTAGAAAAGAGAGTCTTCCGCTTCCTACCCTGACGGTCATCACGCACTGGCACTGGGATCATGCTTTTGGGATGCATAAGATCTGTGGGCTTTCGGTAGCAAACACCATCACAAACCGGCATTTAAAAGAATTTTCAGATGAGATTCAGGTGGAGGGCGTGAACAAGTTTTTATCCCTGGATCCCAGCATTCAAAAAGAGTATGCCGACGGGAGGAAAGTCGTGATCGTACCTGCCGATATCGAATATACCGGCAAAATGGATCTTGATTTAGGAGGAATTTCTGTCCGGCTGTTTCAAAGCATTTCACCACATACGGATGATACAACACTCGTCTATTTGCCGGAGAAGAGATTTTTGTTTGTTGGAGACTCCATCAGTGGTGTGTTTCCGACCTGGAAGAGGGACCCGAAAAAAACCAAGGAACTGATGAGGACGCTTGAGAAAACAGATGCAGATACCTGCCTTGGCGGGCACTGGCCTGTCATGACGAAGAGGGAGCTTTTGACTGCCCTTGCGGAAGATGGGCTCTGATCAGGCACCAATTTGGCCATATGAGCAGAAATCAAGGGAAATTAGTACCCGCCACCAAGAAATTTTTTGCAATACTTCATGAAGACAAAATAAATTCCGATTATTTGTGACTTATTAGGACACCAATCTACTAAGTGGGCAAGGAGGACGGCTCTTCGTCTCTATCAGAAATACAAGTATGTGACTGCCTATGAAATAGATGAAGAAAGAATGGGAAAATTTCGTGTCTTACAGTTCGATAGGGCGGTTGTTGAATGGCTTCGCTTTGGTGTGAAAAACGGAACTAACCAGACGGCACCTATTATTGATTTGTTTCTTGATGGAAGGTATAACGAAGAAGAAATAATAAAGCAGCTTCTCCCACAGAAGCTGAAGAACCAGTATACATTTAAGACTCAAGAAGCAATTGGTTTATTACATTTCAGGAAGGTGATCCAGGTATGACCAGGATGCCGAGTTTTTCGTTAGATTATTACAATAAGAGTGTTATCCGGCGAATTATGGATAAGTACGATATGCATCAGATGGATGCAGCACGCGCTTTTCTGACATTCGAAACGCATAAGATGTTAGAAGATGTAAATCTTGCTATGTGGAAATTTTCAGAAAGAACAATAATCATTATGCTGTATGAGATATCCTGAAGTGGATAATATAAGGGAAATTAGGAAGAAGGGAAAGAATGAAAGGGTTTCGGAGGCTGGTGAATGATATCTGGGAAATAAAGGCAGCAATACTGTTCCTGGTGATTTATGCGTGTGTTGTGTTTCCTATATTTCACTGTTTTTGCCCAATGGTGGTTCTATTTGGGTATCCCTGCCCGGCATGCGGATTATCCAGAGCCTGCGCAGCCGTGCTGACAGGTCAGTTTCACCGGGCGGCTGAAGAGAATGCGATGATTTTTTTCTGGCTCCCATATATATTGTGGCTCGTAGCGCATCAATATTTTATGGGAAGGAAACCTAAGCTTATGCGGGCGCTGAATATTACCGGAGGGATTTTGACGCTTGCATATTATGTATGGAGAATAGTGAATGGAACGCTGATAGATGTAGATGATGCCGGTATTATTTCACGTATTATGCCCGGGAAATAATCGCGCTTTGTGGGGAATGTTGTTTAGGATATAAGAGGGGCGATTCCGCGAAAGGCTTCAATGATATTCGCGGAATCACCCCTAAACTATTATGCTATGTTTGGTGATTTAGTAATAATAGAAATAACGGTTTAACACTCCGAAGCCGCCGAATGCCAATATAATAAGAGCGAGTATGGCAACGATGATCAAAAAGCAAAAATAGGATCGCGCAAAGTTCTTCAGATTGACATTTTTCGTTCCTCCGAACGAAAAGACAAGCAGAAGAATGAAGCCAACACAGGGGATCGCGAACAATATTTCATAGCCGAAATATCCCCACATAGAAATGGGCTTAAATTCATCAGGAATCAATGTGCTGTTATACTCTGTTTGTGTCATGTAAGACTCCTTTCTCGGCATACCGATATGAGCGGGTGCAGCGCTGGCGGTTTGCCTGTTTGTGTTTTGTTTTTTTTCAGCCTGAAAATTTCCGGGTATTAAACCAATGAAGGCATCAAATGCACCTCTGATCCCTCCTGGCAGGGGGTCAATCTGAAGCAGTAATAGAAGAAAATAAGAAATTATTACTGCCGTACATGGCCCGAGAAAATATGGAAAAACGAGCTGTCCCAGAATACCAAGAATGGTAAGCCGAATACCCCAAAAAATAGACAGGAGTGAAATAATAAGTGCAATCAGCATCACACCTGGGATTAGGAGAGCACAGACCGTTAAGACAGAAAAGACTTTAACTGTCAGCTCGGGTTTGTACATCGCAGCAAGGTACCCGAGTGAACCCACCAAACCAGCTAATGGAAGAAGCACAAACATACGAAAGAACGCGGCAAGCACAATGGGGAATGTATTAAATTGCAGGTATTCCAAGGAACGGAAAAAGTCCGGTATGACATGCAATGTTCGGAAAAATGCAATCAATGCGATCAGCGACATTATGCCACAGCCTGTTCGAAGAACAAGGAGAAGCGTTGCATTGTCTTCGTGTGTTGCTCCGGGATAGCCAGTGTGTGATTCATTGGTGATTGGAGTTCCGCAATGTACGCAAAACTTCTGACCGGCTTTGATTGCTGCGCAACATTTTTTGCAATTGATAGTATCACCTCCAAAGCATTTTAATATATTACCATTTTAGTATAGAAAAGTTCGAAAAGCAACAAAAAATTCGGGGAATTGTGACTTTTTACCGATTTAGGACTTACCTCTTGACAGTGATGACAGCGTCCAGAACGATAGGGAGATATGCAGCTCAGTTTTTGATTGATTTTCAGCCAATAAGTCATAGCATGAACAATATATAGGCTAGAGTACTCAGCCGGAGAAGATTTTCTAAGGAAATGCTGATTAATGCGTCTTCCTCGTCGGCTTCCCGCTGCGAAGCAGCAAATTTGAGAATAAGAGAGAATGCAGCATCCGGAAATACAAGACGTATGGCATAACGATCCGGCATCATCTGTATGCTTCGGATGAAGAAGAGAGGTATACATGAGGAAGACGGTGTTTTTCTTTTCGCGAAGGAGAAATCAGAGGTTATAGAGAGAGAAAGGGATCTGTGCGGATACTTCGTGATTGTCACGTCAAAAAAGATGTCTGCCAGAGAGGCGCTGAAGGATGAACGGAAGAAACTGGAAACGAAGCCGAATTACATGACGGTACCCGCTTCGATCCGGGAACTGGAGAAAATCGAGATGGTCCGAGGTCTTGACGGACGGTATCGTATGGATCACGCAGTAACGGCAACGCAGAAAACAATTCTGAGTGCATTTCGGATGGATGCGAAAACCGTGAAAAACAGGGCTAATGAAATAAGCGAACTGCTGGCAGGAATTGAAGAATAACGGAGGAACAGTGCATGGCAAGAACAAGGAAGACCATCACTCTTTATGAAAAGATAGAAAAGGCACAGGATGCCG
Organism: uncultured Lachnospiraceae bacterium; assembly: GCA_902778245.1. Lineage (GTDB taxonomy): Bacteria > Bacillota > Clostridia > Lachnospirales > Lachnospiraceae > Merdiplasma. The sequence continues at coordinate 6,183 of CACYXH010000055.1, forward strand.
TCGAGAAGACGAAAGCCAGATATGATGCTGCGGTCAGAGAACTGAAAGATCTTCTGGAGAAGAAAGATGCGCAACGGAAGCAGGAACTGCTGAAGGCTGCAGAGAACAGCCTCAGATCATTTGATGAAATCATGGCATTTCTTACAGGTGATACAGATGACTGACCGGGAGTTTTGGAGAAAGCTGGATGAATTGTCGCGGCAGGAAATGTACATAATGCGGGAGCTGTCTTTTCAGAGCATTTTGAAAAAGGGATATGAGGAAAACTGAGGGATCCTGATTACCTGCTTTTATTATAGGTCTTTTCCCGGAATGGCAAAACAAGCCTACATTGAGCTTTATGGCGGACGGTACATGATCTGTTACACAAGTAAAAAAGCTGCGAAATCAGTTCGGCAAAGTGATGATAGTCCCTAAGCCGCTCCTGGAAACAATCATGCCAGGAGAAAAAGAAAAGCCCCCCGTTTTATCGGGAGCCGAATCAGTAAAAATGACGTTCGAGTGAGAAAAACTCAGGAAGTTCAGGAATTTATTACTGTAAGGTGTAATAATCAAAACACAAAACATCACATAAATTTAAGACATAAAATTTTATCGATACACTTTTTGTTTATGCTTGACATATTTAAGCCATTGTGCTAGAATACAGTCAAGCATAAATTTTCTATACAGGTGAGTACCACAATAACGCAAGAAGTTTACAAGTATACTTTTTGTGGTGGATATGAGCCATCAGGATACTCTGATTACTGTTCATCAATACAATGCTGTTTTATCACTCGGAAAATCCACGCTGAAAATTGAATATGGAATAGAAAGTTTTCCGAGAAAGGATTGACTGTAGAGAAAGTAAGCGTCATGTAAAATATTAAGGAGGATGAAATGTTGGATCAAAGAGATTTGGAAAGGATGGAAGAAGCTGCAACTAGGGCAGCAACAAAAATGGTGGATGAGAGGGCTCCGGGCATTGTTAAAACTGTAGTCCGGGAAAGTGAAGCGAGGCGGGACAAGAAGCTGGAAGTATTGGAAACGTCTTTGGTGCAAAAGATAGAGACGACAGTCCGGGAAAGTGAAGCGAGGCAGGACAAGAAGCTGAAAGCATTGGAAACGTCTTTGACGCAAAAGATAGAGACGACAGTTCGGGAAAGTGAAGCGAGGCAGGACAAGAAGCTGGAAGCATTGGAAACGTCTTTGACGCAAAAGATAGAGACGACAGTTCGGGAAAGTGAAGCGAGGCAGGACAAGAAGCTGGAAACATTGGAAACGTCTTTGACCGAAAAGATGGATGTCATGCGGGAATATTTACTTGGTGAGATTGAAAAATCCCAGGATCTTGTATTGAAGGAAATTGCGGTAACACAGAATTATATTGAAAGAAATATGGATAAAAAGATCGATAAAATAATTCAAAGACTGGATAAGATGGAACAATTTTACCGATGCGACAAGCTGGACAGCGAGACGTTATCTCTGGTAGTAAAAAATATCGACCAGCTCTCAAGGAGGATTGATGCCGGATGATTTTTCTTCTGCATCTGACAGGTCTGGCGGTATTGTTGGACCTGAAGTATCAAAAGATTCCAAATGAATTGGTGATAACCGGATTTTTGTGTGGACTATCCTACCAGATCTTCTGTTTTCAATGGACAGGGTTTGGAAATTTTCTGGCAGGCTCATTTCTGGTGATGGTCTTGACTGGTACACTGTATTATTTCCGCATGATTGGAGCAGGTGATATTAAGCTGCTGGCAGTCATCGGAGGATTTCTGGGGCCAGCCGATGGTTTTCGGCTGACAATCTGTACATTTCTGGTGGGTGGGATGATTTCAGCTGCCCTGATGATCAAAAGACGGAACTTATTTTCCCGTCTGTTTTATCTCAAAACTTATATTTACCAATATATTGAAACGAAACAATGGAGCCCGTACCGTAAAATCGGATGTGAAGACGGATACCTTTATTTTTCTGTACCCATTTTTATTAGTTTGCTTTTGCATATCGCTTCTAAAGAACAACTTCTTCCGATATTTGTATAGGGCCGACTTACCGTGAGGGAATGTAACACAGGAGGTGCTGTTTGCAATGAAAAAGAGTATATTTGCGGTCTGTGATCTGGAGGAATCCTATGCATGCAATCTGACCGAATACATGAATGAGAGAAAAAATGCGCCATTTGAGGTTCAGGCATTTACCAATCTGGAGAGCCTTTCGTCCTATGCTCAGGAACATCATATTGAGCTTCTGCTGATCTCCACCGAAGCTATGTGCGATGCAGTGCGGAAACTGGATGTGGAGCGTATTATCATTTTATCCGATGGTGAAAAGGTGGAAGAGTATGAGCGGGAAGCCTGCGTTTATAAATATCAGTCTACCGACGGCCTGCTGGCAGAGGTTATGAATTATTATGCGGAATCTTCTCCCGCCCTGCAGATAATACCGGAGATAAGTTCCAATACGGAAATAATAGGAGTATATTCTCCCCTTGGACGAGTTGGCAAGACATCCTTTGCGTTGATGTTAGGGGAGGTCTTAGGAAGCAGACAAAAAGTTCTGTATCTGAACCTGGAGGATTACAGTGGATTTGAGACGCTCTTTACGGAGGTCTATCGGTCTGATCTTTCCGATTTGATCTATTTTGCAAGGCAGAAAGAGGGAAATCTGATCTACAAACTTAATGGGATGATAAAGACCTTTCACAATCTGGATTATATTCCTCCGGCTTTTTCACCGGGAGATCTGCGGGAGGTACATTGCGAGGAGTGGCTGAAGTTTATCCGCGAAATTGCAGTCTGCGGAGGATATGAGGTGCTCATTTTGGATATGGGTAATCAGATAGAGGAATGGTTTCAGATTCTGCGGCAATGCAGCAGGATTTACATGCCGATTCTGGAGGATCCGGTTTCCAGAGGAAAATTACTTCAATTTGAAAAAATCCTAAGTGCCCTGGAATATGAGGATATACAGGAAAAAATAAAAAAGTTGCAGCTTCCAAACTGGAACGAACCGGAAAATGGGGAGGATCGGATAGAATGGCTGCTTCATGGAGAACTGGGATATTTTGTGAGGAGGCTTGCTGCAGAAGAGCAGAAAGTGAGGAACGATACTGTGAGAGCGAAGAAATACATTTTTTTAGGGGAAGATGACAATGAATGACAGAATATTTCAAAATTATCGTAATCGTCTGATGGAGCGCCTGGAAAAATACCGGGAGATGACGGATACGGAGATTTACGAACTGATTGATGAGATATTGCTGGATGATGGGCAGGAATGTTACGTGAGACTGTCAGAAAGAAGCGAACTGAGAAGTGAGTTGTTTAATTCCGTCCGGCGGCTGGATATCTTACAGGAATTGGTGGATGATGACAGTGTCACGGAGATTATGGTAAACGGAACAGAGGGTATCTTTATTGAGCGGGGCGGAGGACTTATCCGGTGGGAAAAAAGATTTGTTTCAAAAGAAAAACTGGAGGACATAGTCCAACAGATTGTGGCAAAATGCAACCGGGTAGCCAACGAGGCGGTATCCATTGTAGATGCCCGGTTGGAGAATGGAGCGAGAGTCAATGTTGTGATGGCTCCGGTGGCAATCAACGGCCCCGTAATTACCATCCGGCGTTTTCCGGATCATCCAATTTCTATGAAACAACTAATCGAATGGAACGCTGTTTCTGCGGAGGCGGCGGATTTTCTAAAAAAACTGGTGCAATCCGGCTACAATATTTTTATCAGCGGGGGTACCGGGTCAGGCAAAACTACTTTCTTAAACGCACTTTCCAATTATATTCCCAAGGACGAGAGAATCATTACCATTGAAGATAATGCAGAACTTCAGATTCAGGGCGCCAGAAATCTGGTACGTCTGGAAGCCAGGCGCGCCAATGAAGAGGGGGATAATGAGGTTACCATCCGTGATCTCATAAAGTCCAGTTTGAGGATGCGTCCGGATAGAATCATCGTGGGAGAGGTCCGCGGGGATGAGACCATCGATATGCTGCAATCTTTGAATACTGGGCATGACGGATCTTTAAGCACAGGACATGGGAACAGTCCCCGGGATATGCTCTCCAGATTAGAAACAATGGTGCTTATGGGAATGGAAATACCGGTGCAGGCAATTCGAAGACAGATCGCCTCAGGTATCGATCTTATGGTGCATTTGGGCAGAATGAGGGATAAAAGCCGAAAAGTGTTGGAAATTCTGGAAATTACCGGATATGAATACCAGACAGGGGAGATCATTACTAAAACGCTGTACGAGTTTGTGGAACAGGGAGAGGATGAGACTGGAAAACTGCAGGGATGCCTGGTGAAAAAAGCAGAACTGCAAAATAGGCAGAAACTGCGGCGGGCAGGAGTTTTACTATAAAAATAGAAAGGGGGAAAGTGACAAAATGGACTACGGTGTGTATCAAATGACGGGAAGAGAGCGTATTCGTTATTTGTTATTCTATCTGTTGTTGGATGGTGTGATTGCTTATCTGTTTTTTCGCTCCTGGGCAGCGTTTTTATTTCTTTTGCCCGGCATCCCGGTTTTTTTCAAAGACAGAAAGAAAGCCCTGGCTGCAGGAAGGGCAGAGGATATGCAGAGACAGTTTTTGACGGGAATGCAGCTGGTAAGTACCTCTTTGCAGGCGGGATATGCTATTGAAAATGCATTTAAGGAGGCCGTGAAGGAACTCAATAAGATTTATGAAGAAGAGTCGTTTATTGTGCGTGAGTTTCAGTACATTGTGAACCAGATCGGGTTAAATCGTACGGTGGAATCCTTGTTGATAGAACTGGGCGAGAGAAGCCATGTAGAAGATATCCAAAATTTTGCGGAGATTTTTTACACTGCAAAAAGAACCGGGGGTGACCTCATGGCAATTATTCACAACACAGTTTCCTGCATTCAGCAAAAGCAGGAAACCAGGCAGGAGATTGAGACAATGCTGTCAGGAAAGAGGATGGAGCAGGCAATGATGAGCGTCATTCCGTTGTTTATTCTGGGCTACATAGATGTGACTTCGCCGGGCTTTCTGGATGCGATGTATCACAATACGGCGGGTATCGTGATAATGCTGATCTGTTTATGCGTCTATCTGCTGGCATATTTCTGGGGAAGAAAGATCATGCACATCAGAGTATAGAAAGGAGCAAAAGTATGAGGCGTATGAAGCTGCCAAAGAACCCTTTTCTGAGATTTGGAGAGTTTCTGGTGAAGAAAGCCCGGCTGGATCAGCCGGGGCGGGGAAACCGGGAACTTTGTCAGGAGATCAATCTGCTTTCAGCGGGAAAAAAGGATGCGGTATCGCATTACTACGCCGGGAAAATAGCGGACACACTGTGGATCCTAACAGTTTTGTCAGCGGTTTCCCTATTGGTTTTTCTGACATCAGACCGTGACAGCCGAGTTGTGGAAGATCAAAGGCTAGAGCGGCCGGGATATGGGGCGGGAGACAGAGAAGAGGAACTGGCGGTTCTTGCAGAAGGAGAAACGGAGACGGAACGGATTACGGTAATCGTTCAGGAACAGAAATATACCAGTCAGCAGGTAGAAGAGTTATTAAATAAGGGCAGACAAACTCTGGAAAACAATCTGGCGGGAGAAAATGTTTCTCTGGACGAGGTGCGTCAGAAGCTGAATTTTCCTTCAAGCCTGGAAAATGGGGCAGTGAAGGTCAATTGGATGACGATACCGTATGGAATGATCGATGATGACGGTGCCATTGTGGGACAGCCTGATGATACAGGAAGCATTGTGGAGATTCAAGCAACCCTGAGCTGTCAGGGTAAGGATCTGGTTTATGAAACTGCGGTCTGTGTTTATCCTCCGCTTCTGACGGAGCAGGAAAAACTGTGGCAGTCCGTTCGCGATGCGGCGCAGCAGGCGGATGAAGAGAGTGTAAATAAGGAAAATCTGGAACTTCCACGCACAATAAATGGAAGACGGATCGTATGGATGCGGCCATCATCCAATCTTACTACACTGTTCTTATTCCTTACCATCATCGTGCCATTCTGTGTGTTTCTTCAAAAGGATCGGAAAATACATCAAAGAGCAAAAGAACGCAGACTTCAACTGGCAATGGATTACCCGGAGCTGATGTGGAAAATGACTATGCTATTGGGGGCAGGATTGACGATACGCGGGACTTTTTCCAGGATAGCGGCAGAATACAAGAGGGAAAAAAACGGGGAGATCCATTATGCCTATGAGGAGATGCTCTATACCTGCTATGAGATGAAAAGCGGTGTGGCGGAGGGTTCTGCTTATGAGAATTTTGGGAGAAGATGTCAGCTGCCAAAATACATTAAACTGGGTTCCCTGCTATCGCAAAATCTGAAAAAAGGCTCCAAAGGACTGGTATCTATACTGGAAAAGGAAGCGTTGTCTTCTATGGAAGAGCGAAAAAATACAGCCAGGAAACTGGGAGAACAGGCAGGTACAAAACTGCTATTTCCAATGATGATGCTGTTCGGCGTTGTATTGATTATTTTGATCGTTCCTGCCTTTCTGTCGTTTTAAATCTGAAAGAAAGGAGGAGTCGCATGCAGCACGTGAAGGCATTTCTCAGAGAGGAAGACGGAGTGGGCGTGGTGGAGATCATTCTGATTCTGGTGGTTCTTATCTCTCTGGTAGTTATCTTTAAAAAGCAGCTCACCAGTCTGGTGAACAGCATTCTCAGCAAAATCACCAGTCAGAGTAACGGGATCTGACGCTAACGATGCTATCTGAAATGAAAGGATGGCCAAAAATTCTGCAAAGAAAGCGAGGGTAATTTATGGGCAGATACAGGGCAAAAGGAGTAATCACAGTATTTTTCAGTTTAACCAGCGTTTTAATTTTATCACTTATCTGTACCACCCTGGAATCTGCCCGAGTTCAGGGCGCCAGAGCGCAGGCCGCTAATATTGCTGATATGGGAAATTATTCCGTGTTTGGGGAATATGAAAAAAAGCTTCTGGAAAAATATGAAATTTTTGCCGTGGATGGATCTTATGGAACAGGAGATTTTTCTATTGAGAGAGTAAACGGCAGGCTGCGGTCATATCTTCAGAAAAATGCAGCTGTCGCAGAAAATGGACTGGTCGGGCTATGCTTTGATCCATGGAACCTGAAACTGGACGATAGCAAGATTCAGGAGTATGCGCTTTTATCGGATCAGGGTGGGGAAGTATTTTATCAGCAGGCCGTAGCTTATATGAAGAAAACAATTGTGGCTGCGGGTATCGGGAAACTGTTTCAGTATCATCATGACGCGGTAACGGCCAAGAGCAAGCAGGAGGAATACCAGCGGAATAAAGACTCTTCCGATCAGGATATGAAAGAACTGGAAAAGCAGGAGAATGAAAAGAAGAAAGCATTGGAGGAACAGAAAGAGACAGGCGACACTGCCGGTGCAAAACAAACAGAGGAGATGGTCCCTTCAGAAAATGTATCAAATCCTTTGAAAATGATAAAAAAGCTCATCAGAAAAAGCATTTTGGAACTGGTATGTCCAGAGGCTGATATTTCCGATAAGAAAGTGTCAGGCAAAGAACTGTCCTCAAAACGGTCAAACAAAAAAGGGAATATGAAACTAGAAAGCGAGTACAGCGGGCTTACCAGTGATCTTCTGTTTCGGGAATATCTTCTGGACCACTTTCCCAACTACTTGAGTAAAGAAAAAGAAGGGAAGCTGGATTATCAGATAGAGTATTTGATTGGAGGGAAAAAGTCGGATAAGGACAATTTAAAGTCTGTCGTCAGGCAGCTTTTGCTGCTTCGAGAAGGCATGAATTATATGTATTGTGTTCGGGACAGTGAAATGAGTGCTGCTACAGAGAGTCTGGCTGCGCTATTGATCGGATGGACAGGAATACCGCCTCTGGTGACGGTAATGAAACATGCGCTGCTGCTGGGGTGGGCTTATGGGGAAAGCCTCATGGATGTAAGGATTCTGCTTAGCGGCGGAAAAGTACCTCTGATGAAAAGCCCGGAAAGCTGGGTGGTGACACTGGACAATCTTGGAAGGCTGGATGAATTACTGGAAAATGCCGGGGATAGCCATAAAGAGGGAAGTTCCTATCTGGATTATCTCAGAATTCTTCTTAATCTGCAGTCCGTATCGGACCAGACGAAGCGATCTCTGGATATGGTGGAATTGAATCTGCAAAGTATTGCGGGACTGTCAAATTTTCGGGTGGATCACTGTGTAGTGGGTATTCGGGAAAAAACAGAGTGGACCATTAAGCCGATCTTTTTGCGAGTATCTACGGCTTTTCTGGGAACATCACAGTCAGATATATGTGTGACGGCAGACAGCGGATTTGCGTACCATTGAATTATTAACGGAAAGCGAGGTGAAAAAGGATGCTCTTCCGATGTCATTCTATCATCATTCAGGTCAAAACAATTCTATTAAAAAATCAAAGAAAGGAAATACTCTCTCCCAACAGTAAAGATGATGAGCAATTTCTCCCTCCCAAGCGTACGCATCAAGGCAGACGAAGAGCATTCTTTTTTGCCTCGCTAAGAGCCAGCCTGACTGTTGAGGCTGCTGTAATACTTCCTATTTTTTTTCTGGTCATGACAGCAGTTCTTCAAATAGGGAACGTGCTTGATACCGCTGTTAGGTTTGGCAGCGCAATCTGTGAGACCAGTGAGGAGATTGCTATCGGAGCGTATGTCTCTGAATATGGGGAAATCAGCCCTATTCTCCGCCTCGGTTTGTCAGCCGCTTACGCGCAGGGAAAAGTAATGGGAAAATCCGGGGATACCAGCGCAGTAAAAAATGCTAATTTTTTGCTTTCTTCCTTCCTAGAAGAAGACGAAATGATTGACCTTGTGATGACTTATCAAATGAAATCGGTGGTTGGCGGTATCCAAATACCCGGAGTCTTTTTTGTACAGAAAGGAAGCGTTCGCGGCTGGACCGGGAGAAAAGGTTCCGATGGAACCACCGGAGCTTCTTCTGACGAAAAAAAGGGACAGATGGTTTATGTGACGGATCACGGGAGTGTGTATCATACAGATCTTAACTGCAGTCATATTAAGCTGTCGATCCGTTTGGTGGAAAAAGATTCTGTCAGCACTTTGCGTAATGTCAACGGCGAAAAATATCATTCCTGTGAAAAGTGTGGTAAAAATGCCGGCGGACAGGTCTATATTACAGAGGATGGTAATCGGTATCATTCTTCTCTGGAATGCAGTGGATTGAAGCGGAGCGTGCATGAGGTTTCTATAGACGATGTCGGAAATCTGAGAGCCTGTTCCAGGTGCGGGGGAACACACTGATAGACTGTATAGGAGGAGGTTCTATGTCTTATATCATTACCGCAATTTTTCTGGGAATCTGCGCGGTCACAGATTTCCTGCGAAAGCAGATATGGTGGCCGGTGGCCATTATATTTATGATACTGTCTGTTTCACTTCATTTTATATTGGGAGATATGGAAATGTGGGACGTGCTGGCGGGAATCGGCGTTGGAATACTTCTAATGGCATTGTCCTGGGTGACAAGAGAAGCCATAGGCTACGGTGATGGATTGACGGTGGCGGCCTGCGGTGCCTCCCTGGGTTTTATTATGGAACTGCAGATATTGCTTCTGGCATTGGTTTTTGCGGCTGTCTGGTCGGGAATCATGCTGGTGTGCCAAAGAGCGGATAGAAAGGACTGCTTTCCTTTTCTTCCATTTCTAATGGCTGCACAGGTGTGCATTACGGTGCTTAGCCGTTGAGTTACAGATGAGAATGATCCAAAAAGAGACAAGGGGGAGAAAGAACGATGTTTGAAAGTAAAAGAAGAACGCTGCAGGGAAGTTTTACCGTGGAGGCCGCACTCCTTATGACAATTTTGCTGCCGGTCATGGTGGCGTTAATTTATGCTTCTTTTTTTCTGCATGACAGGACGCTGCTGCAGGGCGCTGCCTGCGAAGTTGCAGCGATGGGAAGTAACCTGGCAGAGGAAAAAGATATTGAGAGCAGGCTTAACGAGATAAGAAAACAACTAGTGTCGGCGAGATTACTGGGAACAGAAAACGTGCATTCAACCATCGCGTTAGGCGAGGACAATATTGAGGTCTCTTATCAGGGAAAGTTTTCCTTACCAGGACTAATAGAAAATTTGTTCGGCAGTGATTCTCTGAATATTAGTAGATCCTGGAAGAGAAAACAGTATCATCCGGCGGATACAATACGAAAAATTCGAGGTTTGGAATACATGGCGGATACGATCAAGGGGTGAGGATTTGGAAGTCAGTTATCAAAGAAACTTAAATCATAATTATATGATCATAAATGACGTTGGCGTGACCGGCAGGGAATATACGGTTCGTATGATGGAGAGAAATGAAATCCCAGGATTGCTGAGCTTTCAGGCGAGAAAAATTAACGGAAGGACCTGTCTATACTATGAAATTACATCCAGACAGCCGCTAGCTCGTATGTTTGGAAACCGAAGCATGAAATGCCGGGATATTGAACAGATCCTCACAGGAATCAGCGATGCATTAAATGGAGCGCGTCAGTATCTTCTGGACAGCAGAGACATTCTCCTTGATCCGGAATATATCTATATGGAGGTAGAAACAAGACAGGCAAAGTTTTGCTATGTGCCGGGATTGGAGGACAACGGAATATCTGCTTTGACAGAATTTATCCTAAAAAAGCTGGATCACGGGGACCGCAGGGCAGTGGATCTGGGATACGGACTATATGGTCAGGCAGAGAAGGACAATTTTAGCTTGCAGGAAACTTTGAGACAACTGCAGAACTCCTGTTATGGCATGTCGGATACTTCAGAGGCGCCTCAGCAGGAAATTGAGGAAACAGAAAGCAGACGGAGCAGAAGGACGGAAGGAACTTTAGAGAAAGAACCCAAAGAAAGCATATACTCCCAGCAGCAGGAATCTCATCAGAAGCATACGCCAGGAAAGCCGCAGGAAAAGAAATGGAGAAATCTGTTGCTATGCGGATTGGCAGCCGCAGCGTTAGCGGCTCTTTTTGGTTTGACTGTCTGGCTGCTGGGGCTGGATCTGACGCAGACGGGGGGACTTGCTTTTTTGCTTCTGGCGATTCTTTGGATCGTTTACACGGTGGTTTCGGGGAAACGGGAAAAAAGAAAGAAGCGATGGCAGGAAAACGACATAGAGGAGGATGAGGAAGCCTTTATGGACGCATTGATGTCGGAACTGTATGAAGATAATGAAACAGGAAAACCATTCTATGAAAAATCTCCACAGGAGATAAAAGACAGCCAGAATAAGACGATACACCATGAAGAATTTTGTGGGGAGACCCGATGCCTGACACCTGCGGAATATGAAATGCCACTTCGTCTTGTCAGTCTGGAACCGGAACGGTATCCGGACATTACGATAAGCAAGGGGCAGACGATCATCGGGAAAAAGCGTGATCAGGTAGATATATGTCTGGAATCAGATACCGTCAGCAGAATCCATGCAATGTTGGAAAAAAAGGGAGAGGATTATTTTATAACGGATAGGAATTCCATGAACGGAACATTTTTAAACGGCGAGAGACTGCGGCCAAATGAACGTAGGCGCATTCTGGAGGGCGACAGGGTCAGCTTTGCAGCGCATCATTATAAGAGAGAAAAACGGCAGATGTACTTATAAACAAAATACGAATTTTCATTTACATATTAACTGATTTCAGATATAATAATTGCAGTGCAATGAATATTCTGAAAGGATGTGAGGAAAGTGTGTGAAGGCATGAATGAAAAAGAATTGCGTGATCAGGTAATAACCGCGTATGTAAATTTGCAGCGTGTTAAGATGGCAGAGGACAGAGATGCTGAAATCGCATATCAGGAACGGATATTGAAAGCCAGAATGCAGTCTCTCGATATTCCGACAGAGGCACTGGAATGGAATTGAAGGAGAGTGGTACAGCATGATCCGTATAGCAAATGAAAACGATATTCCGGGAGTTGCCGAGATTTATGATCATATCCTGACGGAAGAGGAAGCTGGAAGAGCGCACATTGGCTGGGTAAGAGGAATTTATCCGACAGAGGATACTGCCAGAGCGGCATTGAAGCAGAATGAATTATATGTGGAAGAGGAGGATGGCCGCATTGTAGCGGCGGCAAAGATCAATCGGGAACAGGTGCCGGAGTATGCCAATGCAGACTGGGAATTCGACGCCCCGGATGACGAAATTATGGTTCTGCACACACTGGTAGTGGATCCCCTGGCATCAGGCAGGGGATACGGGAAGCGGTTTGTAAACTTCTATGAGGAATTTGCCAGACAGAAGGGGTGCCGTTTTCTGCGCATGGACACAAACCAGATCAATACTGTGGCAAGAAAACTTTACAACAAACTGGGATACAAAGAAGTGGGGATCGTTCCCTGTAAGTTTAACGGAATAGAGGATGTGCAGCTGGTCTGCCTGGAAAAGAAATTATAGATGGTTCGGATGGGATGATGAATGGGAGAACTCATTGATTTTTTAAAAAGCCGCAAAAAGATGAATCTTCTGATGGTGACGGTGAACATAGTAATATTCCTTGCTTTTAGCGTGATGGGGGATACGCAGGATGGCTATTTCATGTTAGATCACGGAGCATGCTTTTCGCCGTATGTCCAGAATGGAGAGTACTACCGCCTGTTTACCAGTATGTTCCTGCATTTTGGAGTCTACCATTTGGTCAACAATATGATCTGCCTGATATTCCTTGGGGATCAGCTGGAAGCGGTGGTGGGACCGGTAAAGTACCTTTTGATTTATATAGTAGGAGGATTGGCGGGAAATATCCTGTCGGTTGCCCTGGAGGTGAGGGCGGGAGAAGCTGCCATATCTGCCGGAGCGTCTGGCGCTATTTTTGCTGTGATAGGAGCGTTGCTCTACATTGTAATCCGCAACAGAGGAAGACTGGGGGAACTTAGCGGGCGAAGGCTGGCAATTATGACGATATTGTCGGTCTGGCAGGGATTTATAGATACCGGAACAGACAATGCGGCCCACATTGGGGGGCTGATCGGAGGCTTTATCCTGGCAGTATTGCTATACAGAAAAAAGAAAGAGAAATATAGAAAGGAACAAATATTATGAGAGACGACAACTGTATTTTCTGCAAAATTGCGAACGGGGAAATTCCTACCACTACACTTTATGAAGATGAGGACTTTCGGGTAATTTTGGATCTTGGCCCTGCATCAAAGGGTCATGCTCTGATCTTGCCGAAAGAACACGCTGCCAATGTCTATGAACTTCCAGATGAGATGGCAGCGAAAGCATTTGTTCTGGCGAAAAAAATGGCAAAGAAACTGTCCGATGGACTGAAGAGCGACGGGCTTAATATTGTCCAGAATAATGGGGAACCTGCAGGACAGACGGTGTTCCATTTCCATATGCATCTGATCCCCAGATACAAAGGAGATAAAGACAGTGTACGGCTGACCTGGGACCAGGGAACGCTGACGGAAGAAAACAAGCAGGAGATCCTGGAAATTTTTAAATGACCTTATGGACAGAATTGCTGTTTGCAAACTAGGGGCTGTCGCATCAAATGTCACTTGCTATTTCGCTAAGGGACGTTGGTGCGACAGCCTTTTTGCGCGCAGGATCGCGTGAGGGAACGAGCCGTTTGTGCATGGGTGTGACAGGTGCCAGAAAAGCTGGATGATTTCCAGAATATGAAGTATAATGAGAGTGAAAAGTGGGGCGAAGCAAAAGAAGCTTATCGGGATGTAAACTGGCAGAAAGAGGCTCTGGAAAAACATTCTTCAGGAGAAATGCATACTTCTCCTTTCCAGGGGAAGCCAAACAGTGTGTTTGATAATTTCAGGAATGGTGAACTGGTTCAGAGAAGATTTTATGGAAAGACTGGAAACCGCAACTTGATATCCATATGACAGATCACGGCAATCCTAAAGAGCATCCAGTTGTTCCTCATTATCATGATTGGCACGAAATCGGGAATGAAAATGTGGAGAGAGACTCGTCACATGATCATTCCCCAAAGTTAGGGCACAAAATAGCGAATTCGGACATCTTGTAAGGAAGGAGGACATATGCACAATTTGTATAAATTAAAAAGTTTGGATGAACTGATGGGGCAAATTGAGATGGGCATGGACATTGAGTTTCAGATTTACGATGTAAGATATAATATATCGTGGAGAGACGATAAGCCTTTTATCTGTAAATGTCCTGATGGAGATGCAGTTTTTTATGATACTCCCAAGTTGATGTTCGAACAGTATCAGATAAATGGAAAAGTGTTGCAAGATATTTGGCAGGATTTTGAAATTATATTTATGTAAAGTCAACTTAATTTAGAGTGACAGGCACCAGTTTACATCCAAACGCCGCAGCGAAGCGGAGTGCGCATCCTTGCGGAGCTAAATATGTCGAAGACATATTTAGAACTCGCCATGGCAAGATTTGCGCAGAAGGATATCGAGAGGGGCGAGTTTACGGATACGATCTCCCAGAACCGGTATCTGTACGCCGCCAATGCCCCGGTGAACTATACCGATCCCAGCGGGGAATTTAAACTTTCAATAATAAATCCATTAAAAACGATTGGCAACGGTATCAGAAATAAGTTACCCGACCCGCTAAAAAGCGTGTATGATTATGGAGCTAAGTTTGTGTCAACGCTTACTGCGCCGGTGAAACAGTTGGCAGATACCGTGGTGGCTACTGGAGAACTCATATCAAGCGTGTACCATAAAAATAAAATGGAAGCAGGAAACCAGCAGGATTATGTGGTCCTGAATACCATAATAGAAACCCTTGGGATCTGGGATAAAGTAAATTCCGGGGATATGAAGAACGCACCTTTACAGGAACGGCTGAAGTATGCCTGCGGAATTTCGGACGAGGAGTATCAAAAGGCGAGGAAATATTATCAG
>CACYXH010000056.1 GCA_902778245.1 uncultured Lachnospiraceae bacterium
GACAAAAGCAGCATTGGCAGCCTGAATATCCTATCTGATTGCCTGTATTATTGAGTTTTCAAGGTACGAGGCCCATTTTTGCTATGGGAAGTTTTAGTTTATAACAATAGTAGCTTTTTTGTTACCTTCCAGTTTTGTCCATAAATTTGATGGCTGTTTTGTTCTACCCTCAAGGTAAAACTTTTGATAGACTTTCCAGCCATCTTTTCCGTGTTTCCACTCAATACGATTTTCCGAAAGCAACTCCTGATATCTGCTTGGCGCACAACGCCACCTGCTTTCGTATCCAGAAGGTGCAATGGGGAACACCTCTGTCCCATCTGGTGCAGTTACACCATAAAACATACTTGGTCTATCTTCTCGTCTGTCTTCTCCGCCTGTTTTGCGAAGAGGGCGAACAAGATATCTGCCTTTCTCGTCTTCACAATTATAGATTTTTGCATCATCCTCATCAAATGGAAGACCATTAAAAACTGCCTTGTCAGTTTTTGAAAATACAAGAATGTAATCTATCTCATTTACCAGTATACTATTTCCTTGCCCGGTAGGAGTTCCCGTAGAGCGTGCTATTTGACCACGAAAATTGTTTTCGCCAAATATTTCTTCACACAACAGTTTCAGTGTCGCGACCTCGTTGTCATCTATAGAGATAAATATCAGTCCTGTATCAGATAATAAATCACGCGCTATTTTAAGCCTTGCATACATAAATGATAGCCATTTACTGTGACGAAACCCATCGGTCTTATCTACAAAAGCGTCATTATATTTGAAATCTTTGCTTCCAGTGTTATAGGGTGGATCTATATAGATAATATCAATGCAACCGCTATGTGTCTTTTCGAGCAGATAAAGGCTCTGCAGATTATCTCCCTCAAGGATAAAGTTATAGACTTCACCTTCGGCAGCGGCGATTTTCTTGTCTGCGTCTTCCTTGAAGACGGGTATATGGGTACGAAGTTTTACATCTACCGCCTCTTCGTGTTCCTCCCATACAAGCCCGTATTTCTTGTCACGCAGATGGTTTTCAATTTCCGTGAACGCCCGAATGGATTCATCATCCGTATGCTCTTTTCGAAGCGTCTCCAGAAAATCCAGCATCCGCTGACGCTTTATCTGTGATAGGTTAGGCATTATCGTTACCTCCTGTGTTTTCTTCGATTTCCGGCAAGCTGGACAACTCCTGCAGTTTCTTTCGCAGGATATCCTTATCCGGCAGTTGCAATTGATACTGCGCCACCATCATGGGCGATAGCGTCCGGCTCATGGCATATTCGACCACCTCGTCATTTTTGGATGCACAAAGGAGCAGCCCCACGCTCGGATTCTCGTCCGGTTTTCTGATCTGCCTGTCCAGCCCCTCAAGATAGAAGTCCATTTTGGAAACATATTCCGGCTTGAACTTTCCGACCTTCAGTTCCATCGCCACAAGACAGTGCAGGCTGCGGTGGAAGAACAGCAGGTCAATCCTATAATCCTCACCGCCGACCTGTATCGGATACTCCTCGCCGACAAAAGTAAAATCCTTGCCCAATTCGAGAATGAAATCGCGCATTCCTTTAACCAGTGCTTTTCGGAAATCATTTTCATGGAAAGTATCCGGCAGGTCAAGAAATTCCACCACATACTGATCGAGGAACGGATTCTGTTGCGACTGCAGCGGTTCCGGTAGCAGTTTGCTCTTGGAGAGCATATACCGCTCATAGTAACCGCTGTCCATCTGCCTCTCAAGCTGTCTGGAACTGTACCGTTCTTTCACGGCGAGACGCATATAGAATTCCCGCTCCTCATCGCTCTTACTGCCGGACATGATAAGAAGATGGTTTGTCCAGCTCAATTGTGTCAGCAGTGCTGACACTTTTTCGTTATCAGTGTAGGTTTCGTAAAACTGCTTCATCCGATAAAGACCACGGCGGTTAAAGCCCTTAATGCCGGGAAACTGATTCTGAATATATTCGGCAAGAGAATCTATATAGCCGTCCCCATAGTTTGCTCCTTTGGATTTTTCAGACAAAAACTGTCCTACTTTTCTGTACATGAGGATCAGTTCCTCGTTTACCTTGCGATAGGCGTTGTCGCGGGCTTCTTCTATGATCTGGGTTATTTCGGCGAACGTATTATCAAGTTCGTTCATTACAAAACCTCTTTTCTGAATTGTGTCAGCAGTGCTGACACTTTTATTATTTGGAAATTACTCTGTCGTTATGTCAAGTCCGAGCTTCTTGATTTCCTTCTGAATGAATTCCTGCACGAACATCTGCAACTGCCAGACGAAATATCCTTCTATGTCCAGACCTTTGAAATGTTCCTTCATTTCATCGGTCATTCCCTGCGTACCCTGCAGACCTTCCACATAATAATAGAGGGCATCCAAAAACTCATAAAACGCCTTGTCGGAGAGCAGTTCGTCCAGATACGGCATCGTTCGCGTCCGTTCAAGGTCTGTCTGCGGATACATTTCTTTTGCCCGTTTCAGAAGTTCAACGGCTTTTTCGGACAAGCCCAATTCCTCACTGTATTCTTTATTATAGGAACTGACTCCCGTGAGCAGGTAATCCACGGACACATCAAAATACTTTGCTATCCGCAAGACCACATCCGCTGTCGGCTGTGTCTGTCCGCTGGCGTACTGGCTGATCGTCTGCTGCCGAACGCCCACGGCTTCACCGAGTGCCTTGTAGGTGGTGGAGTGTCCGTCTTTCGGATGGCTTTCGAGTATCCCGCGCAGCGTGGTGGGGAATACATCATAATACCTGTCTATATTCTGTTCCGTTTGTCTCGCCACCTTCTGCACCTCCACCGATTTCGGATTAACTGTACTTTGCTTAAACGCTTGCGAAACACTTGTGTTTTCGCTCGAACTGTGATAAAGTAATTATAACAAGTGATACGCAACTTGTCAATATTGTATAACCGCTTTCTTGCGAACGTTGGCCTGTCCATTTCTCGCAGGAACAAGGGAGAAGTCTATCCGAAACAAGGAGGTGGGAAAAATGCGGAACAGACAGAAGCAACGTGAACTGAGACGAAGCCAGAAAAAAGAGGAAACCATCGACAAGAGAAACGGCTGCGGCATCAAAGATTTAACAGCCTACAACGCAGTACTGCAAATCAAGACAAACGGCAAAGCAAACATTGCACTAAGATGACCACCTGTGAAAATCCGAGGGACTTTTTCGAGGGTGGTATTTTTACGCCCAAATCTACAGAAATGGAGGTAATGAAGACTATGGAAAAGACAACCATGAGCGTGCAGGAACTGTCCTCGCAGATGGGCATTTCCCTGCCGAAAGCATATGAGCTTGTCAAAACGCCGGGATTCCCGTCCATCCGCATCGGCACGAGAATCCTCATCCCGATTGACGCATTCCGGGAATGGCTGGTCATCACTTCTAACAAAGAGGAATGACAGCCGCAGAAATATCAAAGGAAGGAGGTGACGCCGGATGCACATGAACGAACTGATGCAACAAAAAATATGGTTCTGCTGGAATTTTGAGACCCGTAACGGCAAACGGACAAAGGTACCCATATCAGCCTACGGTACGCCGACAGGCACGAATGCGCCGTATGCGAATACATGGGTGACATACGAAGAAGCCGCAAAAGCCGTCAAGGAACATGGCTATGACGGCGTTGGATTTAAAATCCCGGAGGGTTACTTCTTCCTTGATATCGACCATAAGGATTTGTCCGATCCGTATGTGCAGTTGCTTCTTGAACGGTTTGATTCCTATGCGGAATATTCCGTCAGCGGAGGCGGCGTTCATATATACGGCAAATGCGACATCAGCCGATTGCCTTCCTTTATTGACAATACAGGAAAGCTGCGGCTGGACAAGGCCTTCTATATGAAAAATCCGAACAACGATACGGAACTGTACTGCGGCGGCATTACGAACCGTTTTGCCGTTTTTACCGGAAACGTGATACGGGATGTGCCGTTGAAGGAATGTACGGACGCTCTGCTCGTAACGCTGGATAAGAATATGCGCCGGGCAGAGAAAAAGAAATACAGCGAAAAGCGCGATGGCGGCGATAAAGCGGTATTCGATATCGTTGCCAGCCTGCTCAAGCAGAAAAACGGCGAGAAGTTCCGCAAGCTCTACAACGATGGCGATTATTCCGAATACGGCTCCCAATCCGAAGCCGACTGCGCCCTGTGCGCCATGATCGCATTCCGCACGGGAGCAGACCCGCAAAAGATCGACACGGTGTTCCGCTCGTCCGCGCTGATGCGTGACAAATGGAACCGGGACGATTACCGGGAATCTACCATTGAAAAAGGCATCGAAGCCTGCCACGGCACATTCCACCGCTCCAAGATGGAGCATCCCGATTTCATCCGCTTCAACAAGCAGACAGGAGAACCATATGTGGTCGTGCCGCTCTTGGCAGAGTATGTTCGGAAGAATCTGCGGTATCTGCTCGTGAGGGACAACGGCAAGCAGGGACTTTTGAAATATGTCTATGAGGACGGCGTTTACAGGCTGTACGCGGATGATATGTTCAAGGGTTGCATCAAGAAGTTCATCGAGGACTACGACCCGGAGCTGGTGAAGATCGGACAGGTCAGCGAAGCCTATCAGCACATCATCACCGACCTTGCCTATGTCGGGCAGGATGAACTGAACGCCGATGAGACACTCATCAATTTCAAGAACTGTCTCCTGCGGGTTACGGTGGATTCGCTTACACCGATACCGCATACGCCAAATGTGTACTCCACTATACAGATACCCTGCAACTGGACGGGCAAGCCGTCCCCGACGCCTGTGTTCGATTCCTATATGAATACGCTCACAAACCATGAAGATGCCGTCATGTGGCTGCTGCAGGAAGTCATCGGTTTGATTATTTCCAACATCAAGGCCTGGCGCACGAAGAAGTCGCTGTTTATGGTCGGTCCCGGCGATTCCGGCAAATCGGTCATAAAAACGCTGACGGAGATGTTTGTCGGCAAGGGGAACTTCATCGGTATCGACCTGAAAGAGATTGAAGCCCGGTTCGGCACGGGAGCCATCTACGGTACACGGCTGGCAGGCTCCTCGGATATGAGTTTCCTGACCGTGGACGAACTGAAAACATTCAAGAAGATCACGGGCGGAGACAGCCTGTTCGCCGAGTTCAAGGGACAGCAGGCGTTCGAGTTCACCTACAACGGATTCCTGTGGTTTTGCATGAACCGTCTGCCGAAGTTCGGCGACGATGACGGCGAGTGGGTTTACAACCGCATCATGGTCGTGAACTGTCCGAACGCCATCCCAAAGGACAGGCAGGACACACAGCTTATCAGCAAGCTCTATGCCGAACGCGAGGGCATCATCTACAAGGCAGTCAAGGCTCTGCAGCAAGTTATCCAAAACGGCTGCCGCTTCACGGAGCCGGAAAGCGTCACGGCGGCGCGGGCTGCATACCAGTCCGACAACAGCACGGTGATCAGCTTCTTTAATGAATGTATGTGTGAACGCCCATCAGATAAGATCGAGGATTCCTGTACGACCGGGAAGGTCTATAAGGTCTACAAGGCATGGTGCGCCGACAACAATAACGGTTACGCCAAGACCTACAAGGAGTTCCGTGACCAGCTTGCGGATTATCTCGGCACGACATTCTATGAGATGATCGCCAAACGACATACGGGTACGTTCTACCGTAACTATACGCTCACCACCGATACGAAGAAGCAATACGCACAGGTATATGGCTATGATGACTTCTCGTTACACTGACATGGCAGTTGCAGCGGTCGCTCCGGCGGTCGCAAAAACACACAACGACCGCCACAAAAATGCAGGAAAATCAAGGCTTCACAGCACCTTGGCGGTCGCAGTTTCAACTTCTCGGCAGGATTCAAAAAACTTTGTACCGGGAAAGGGAAAAACGGGACAAGGATTATTTTGTGTGGGCATGAACTTGATTTTGCGACCGCCTCGACCGCCAAACACGCAGAAAGCCTTGCAAATCCACGGTTTTTGCAGCGGTCGAAGCCCCAGAGAACGACCGCCGCAGCGACCGCCAAATCTCAAAGGAAGGAGGAAAACGGACTATGGTGCATTACCCATCGCTCCGGGAACTGAAAAGAACGCTCAGAGCGGATTACCAAATCCGAACTATCGACTGGGAGAAATGCCTGTACCGGGATTTCGGTAACGGCTTCAATGTCGAGGTCAGCGGGTGCAGCCGTGCCAACCGCAAGGGTGCCGCCACGCTCTATCTCTGGTTCGGAGACAAAGCATACGACTGCCTGATCGTCAAGACCGTTCGTGATGTCGGACGGAGCGCGGAGGCAATCGGCGAGGCTGTGGATTCGCTCCGTGCGTATTCGGGCAGCCTCATCGCCCACGGCTATGACAGCCGGGACAAACTGTTCCATCTCAAAAACAACATTTAAGAAAGCGAGGATTTTAACATGAATTATCCACTCAGAGTCAACAAGTACAACTGGCGCTCCTTGGAGCCGCAGACCAATGTCAACTACACCGAGGACTATATCGCAGACCACTACGATCTGTACCTCACCTCGGAGTACATCAAGGATGATGACGGCAGCAATCGCAGGTATTACCGTCTTCACGCCAACAAGCCCCACAGCATCGAGATGGCTCTTGCCTACGATGTCAAGTGCCCGCGTTGCGGCGGCAATGTGCTGAAGCAGGTCGGCAGATGCAGGGATTACCACACGCTGGGACTTTACGAATGCCCGGTGTGCGACAGAAGGAAGTAAGGAGGATAACGATTATGACTACATTCAACGAAAAAGACCGTCTCATCGGCACCGCCGAATACAACACGAATTTCTGGAACGTCATGCGCTGCAACCGCTACGCCGCTGATAGTATTCAGGGCGGCAAGGATATCTCCACGGGTGGGTTCACTCTCCCGGCAGAAGCGGATGACAGGTTGAGAAAGGCAATCAAGCGCGAGAGCCTGTTCCGCAATCTGGCAACGGTCGTAAAGGCGTATAACGGTTCGAGCCGCATTTTCGCCAAGGACTGTGATGACCTTGCCACATGGGTGCCGGAGAATGGCAACATCCCCATCTATGACGGCATAGACGATTTTACCCGCTATTCCGTGGAGATGCACAAGCTGGCGGTATTCGTCAAGCTGGATGATGATTTCGTCCATGACGCCGCCTTTGACATCGAGGACTATCTGACAGGCCGCCTTGCGAAGAACTTCGCCAAAGCCGAGGACTACGGCTTCATCACAGGCACGGGCGACCATATGCCCACGGGCATTCTCAGCCTGACTGACGGCGCGGAGGTGGGCGCTCATGCCGACAGCATCACCTATGACAATGTGATCCGTCTGTTCTTTGCTCTGAACGAGGAATACCGCAAAAACGCCGTATGGATGATGAACGACAGCACTGCGCTGACGCTTCGCCTTATGAAGGACGAAGCTGACAATCCCATGTGGAATCAGGCGAACGATACCATACTCGGCAAGCGCGTGGTTATCTCCAATGATATGCCCGATGAGGAAGGCGGGGAAACACCCATCGTGTTCGGCGATTTCAGCTACTACTGGATCATCGACCGCAGCCCCGTCAGCGTTCAGACGCTCAAGGAAAAGTTCGTCACGCTCGACCAGATCGGCTATCTTGCGATGGAGTTCCTTGACGGCAGGCTCATCCGCCGCGATGCGGTTCAGGGCATGAAAATCAATATCACGGGTTAAGGCTCCTGCGGACAGGTACGGCGGATTGCCGTCTGCCGTGCCTGTTCTCTCCGCAGAAATCAAACAATTCAAAGGGCATATTACAACGGATTGCACGGTTTTCATAGCGGTTATCAGCGGTTTAGGGTTTAATTACCCGTTTGAATACGCGTTTTTACACACGAAGCCCCAGGCCGCTGTCCGCTATCGAAAGGTGTAGAGATTTGACCGCCCCTGCCGGGTGCGAAAATCCTATTCCTATGAAAACTTACGCGAATTTATGCGTAAAGCCCTGCGCCTGTTATCCATTTAAAGTACGCCAGAGATCAGATTCCCCTTGGGGAGAAAGGAGGACATATGGCAAAGGAAGTAAAGCCGATTCGTATCTCCGCCGGATGGCAGGACAGCACGATTTACATCATTGAGTACGCCACCAGCGAGAACGCCAAGGAAACAGCATACGAGAAGATAAAACGGCTGATTATGAACGAACCGATAACTCTTGAAAAGCAAGCCTCGTAAGGCTCAAAAGAACTTGACTTCTTCACAGTAGTACGGGAATATGGAGTACCGCTTGAAGACTGTCGGGAAGGAGGTACACATGAATACAAACAGACAGTCTTCCACTGTGAAGGAAGATAAGATAACAGCTCTCTACTGCCGTCTCTCCAGAGACGATGAGCTGCAGGGCGATTCCAACAGCATCAAGAACCAAAAGGCTATCCTGCAGAAGTACGCAGACGATAACGGTTTCCGCAATACATCCCTGTTCGTGGACGATGGTTACAGCGGTACGACCTTCGACAGGCCGGATTGGAACAGACTCATGGAACTGGTGGATGACGGCAAGGTCGGCACGATCATTGTTAAGGATATGAGCCGCCTCGGTCGTGATTACCTGAAAGTCGGTATGTACACGGAGATGATTTTCCCGAACGCCGACATCCGCTTTATCGCCATCAACAACTGCGTTGACAGCGACAATCAGGCAGAGAACGACATGACACCGTTCATCAACATTTTCAATGAGTTCTACGCCAAGGACACGAGCAGAAAGATACGCGCCGTTTTCAAGGCAAAGGGACAGGCGGGAAAGCCGCTCTGCACGAATCCGCCATACGGGTATGTCAAAGACCCAGAGGACAAGCTGCATTGGATTGTGGACGAAGGAGCCGCCAAGGTGGTACGGGAGATTTTCCATCTGTGCGTGCAGGGCTACGGAGTGTCGCAGATCGCCAAGGAGATCACAAAGCGCCACATCATGAATCCGACCGCGCACGCCAAAGCGATGGGAATCAATCCTCCCGATAACCGCCGGGATGCCGGGGATTACATTTGGGGCAACAGCACCATTTCCCATATGCTCACACGCCCGGAATACCTCGGTCACACGGTAAACTTTAAAACCTACCGCAAATCCTACAAGCAGAAAAAGCAGCTTCACCACGACCCGTCCGAATGGCAGATTTTTGAGAACACGCACGAAGCCATCATCGATCAGGAGACTTTCGACATCGTGCAACGCATCCGTGACGGCAGGCGCAGGGTTACGCCGATGGGCGAAATGCCCGCTTTATCCGGCATGGTGTTCTGCGCCGATTGCGGAGCGAAGATGTATCAGGTGCGCGGCAGGAGCCTTCCGCAGAGCGAGTACATGGTTTGCGCCACCTACCGCAAAAAGGGCAAGGAAATATGCCCGTCCCATCAGATACGAAACAGCGTCATTGAAAAGTACCTGCTTGCGGGCATCAGAGAAATCACAGGTTACGCACAGGCGAACGAGGATGAGTTTGTGGAGATGATTACGAAAAAGTCCAGAGCCGAGGTTGACAGGAGCCTGCGTGACGGCAAGCGCGAACTGGAGCAGTCACAGGCGCGTATCAGCAAACTGGACGAGATTATCCAGCGTCTATACGAGGACAACACCGAGGGTAAGATTTCCGATGAGCGTTTCGCCAAGATGTCCGAGAACTACGAAGCGGAGCAGAAAACGCTGGAATGCCGCGTTACGGAACTTCGCGGGATGATTGCCTCCCAGCAGGAAAGCAGCGTGAATGTTGACCGTTTCCTTGCCTTGGTACGCAGGTACACGGACATCACGGAACTGACACCGGAGATTATCCGCGAATTCGTGGAGCGCATCGAGATTTTCAAGCCGGAACGGATAAACGGACACAAGGTACAGAAAATGCGCATCGTGTGGAACTGCATCGGCGAGTTCATGCCGCCGCAGCCGCGCAAAGACGAAAAGACGGCGTAGCCACTGCTACATGACTACGACGATTTTTTCAGGGATTACAAAATCCCTAAGTTGCACCGCCTTTATGGGGCGCTTTTTGTAGTTTCCCATGATACCTACTTTTTGTAAATAAGCATGTACAAAAATAGAATAATCATCACTCACCTCTTGATGTTGGAAGTTGGTTTTTGTCTTGTCTTAACAAACGCTGTAATGCCCATTTGGAAGCACGCTGATGCGTGCGCAGGTCATGATCCTTGCGGATCACGACAATATTTAAAGGCTTTTCAGCGATTGAAACTTTTTATCAGAAGTTGTCTTACACCGTCAATCTTTACAAATTTGGTGTAACAATGGTGTAAAATGAACAGCACAAGGAGGAACTTTCATGGTGATTATTTATACAAGAAAAGGCAATTATTTATTTCCAAATCTGATTATCGAGGGGAAATTAACATTTCTGTGTTCATCTTAAATGAAATCTGTGGTATACTATCGCAAAATCAATCAGGATTTATGAGGGTGAAATATCCCGAATATCCATCGAGAATGAGCTGTCTGTATGTCTCAAAAACATTTGAGGAAGCAGAAACCTATTGGAAAAATGAACAGATATCCTCTGATGTTCCGCTTGTAGCAGAAATGCTTGTGGATGGAACTATTACAGTGATGGAAGTAATAAAAGAAATAAACGCGAATGTAGATTGACATGAACGTATATACAGACACAGAATATCGGGAATATGGATTCCATTGGAACAGGTTCAATCGGAAAAATCAGCAGATTCAGCAGATAAATCAGTGGACTCTAAGAACGAAGCAGAGGAGATCCTGCCTGCGGAACTTCCGGTTTCCTTGTTACCAGTGGGGATTATCTCAGAGAAAAGTACAAGAAGGAAGTCCTTCTTGATAAAAAGAACAGGAATCATTTCATGAATGATATGTTTCACGGATATGACATGGACAGAACCATGCTTCGCATCGGGGCCATGAACATGGTGACCCACGGTGTGGAGAATCCATTTATAGAGTACCGTGATAGCTTATCCGATCAGAACCCGGACAAGGATATGTACTCCTTGATTTTGGCTAATCCTCCTTTCAAGGGAAATCTTGATACAGATACGGTATCAGCAGATTTTCAGAAAGTATGTAAAACTAAGAAGACAGAGCTGCTGTTCCTGACGTTGTTTGTAAGGATGTTGAAAATCGGCGGAAGGTGCGCATGTATCGTACCGGACGGAGTGCTCTTTGGGTCCTCTAATGCACATAAGGCTATCAGGAAAGAACTTGTGGAGAATCAGAGACTTGAGGCAGTCATCTCCATGCCTTCCGGAGTATTTAAGCCATACGCAGGAGTATCAACCGGAATCCTTATCTTTACCAAGGCCGGTCACGACGGAACCGATGATGTGTGGTTTTATGATATGACTGCTGACGGCTTCAGCCTTGATGATAAAAGAACTGAAATTAAGGAAAATGATATTCCGGATATTATCAACCGTTTCAAGA
Organism: uncultured Lachnospiraceae bacterium; assembly: GCA_902778245.1. GTDB lineage: Bacteria > Bacillota > Clostridia > Lachnospirales > Lachnospiraceae > Merdiplasma. The sequence goes on from CACYXH010000056.1 coordinate 11,417, forward strand.
ATCTGGAAGCAGAGAAGGACAGAAAACGAACAGAAAAGTCCTTTATGGTATCAAAGAAAGAAATAGCTGATAACGATTATGATCTTTCCATCAATAAGTACAAAAAGATTGAGTATGTTGCGGTGGAGTACCCGCCGACTTCGGAGATCATGGCAAATATCAAAGAAATTGAGAAACAGATCAGCGTGGAGATGGAGGAACTTGAAAAACTTTTGAATATATGAGATAGGGGAGTTTTTATGGGAACTGATAAAGTTCAGCTATTTGAGGATCAACCGATCAGAACAGCTTGGGTTGAGGATGAAGAGGAATGGTATTTTTCAATCGTGGATGTTATCGGTGCTTTAACGGAACAACCGGGCATTGACGGGGCAAGAAACTACTGGAAAGTGCTTAAAAATAGATTAAAAGAGGAAGGCAGTCAGTTGGTTACAAATTGTAACCAACTGAAAATGAAATCTCCGAAAGATGGAAAAAGATATAATACCGATGTGGCAAATACGGAGCAATTACTGCGCTTGATTCAGTCTATACCATCCAAAAAGGCCGAACCTTTTAAACTGTGGCTGGCACAGGTTGGAAGAGAACGGATAGAAGAAGTGATTGATCCAGAACTTACCATCGAAAGAGCACTTGAAACCTATGCAAAGAAAGGCTATTCAAGAGAATGGATTAATCAGAGGCTGCAGGCGATTCAGGTAAGAAAAGAGCTTACAGATGAATGGGATAAGCGCAGTGTAAAAAAAGGAGTAGAATACGCAATTCTGACAGACGAGATTACGAGGGCATGGTCTGGAATGACCACACGGCAGTATAAGAATCTCAAGGGACTGAAAAAAGAAAATCTCCGCGATAACATGTCTACATTAGAGCTTGTGCTGAACATGCTTGCAGAAGCAACAACGACAGAAATATCAAAACAAAAACAACCGGAAACTTTTGAAGAGAATAGAATTGTTGCCAGTGAAGGTGGAGCGGCAGCCGGAGAAGCAAGGGCTGCAGTGGAGAAAAGAACCGGTAGATCAGTAATTACAAATAAAAATGCAGCGCAATTGCAGGATTTGGTTACCGGACTTATTGAAGCGGATATAAACGAAACTGATGACAAGGAAATAAGGTGAGAATAGATAAAATGAAAAGGGGAAAAATGATTTGATTAGAGCAGATCATTTGGTTTTTCAGGCAAAATCATTTTACAATGCATACATAGCGCTTGAACATTAAAAAAGCTGTGAAGCCTTGTGTCAGATTGACATCTGACTCTCGCGGCAGTCGCCAAACACGCATAAATGCGTGATGGCTCGTTGCTCGCGGAAATTACGGGGCTTCACAAAAAATCGAAAAAGAATTAGCACTCACCTATTGATAATGGAAGTCGATTTTTGTCCTGTCTTGTGTATCCTAGAAGTGCCTGTTTTACAGGCTTTCCGGGGCATCAGTCATTTTGTCTGGTATTGTAAAGCAGTGTCAGATTTGTCGTAAATGTCGTAAATTTGTGGTCAAAAAATGATGAGAAATGGAGAGTGCTAATAAAATGAAATTAACGTATACAAATGTAAATGGATATCTGATTCCGAATCTCACCTATAAATCCGGAGAACAGATGGAGCAACTTGGCAAGTATGGTTTTCTTCGCAGAGATTATCTGAAGAATCATCGAAATTCAACCTATCAGGTGATGCTTTTACAGGATACAATTGGAGAACACCTTCTGGAAGTAGATAAGGCAGCAAGAGAACGGGAAGAAGTGATCCTGAAGCAGCTGGAAGAAAAAGAACCACTGCCGGATAAAAAAGCAGATCAGATGGCATGGGTAAGAGCTGCTAATCAACACAGAGCGATTGCGGAAGAGATTATTCTCAAGGAATTGATTTATGTTTAAATGCAAGTTCTAAAAGGATACGCAGTGCGTAGCGAATCGTAACTGTAAATCGGAACTTTTTTGCAGAGTTCACAGAAAAGTAAATAAGTGCAGAGAAAGGCGTGAGTCATAGAAATGTGGCTTGCGTCTTTTTCTTTGCCTGAAAGGAAGTGATAAGTTTGAACAAGAAGTTTTTGAAGCATTATATGGAAACCAATCCGGAAGGAACAGCACAGACCTATATCTTTCTGGTGGACAATCAGGATATCGCACTTAATATTGTGATGTCAGGTTATCAGGCGCTTTGTCTGGTTCAGGAAGATGACGGATATTATTTCAGTGCAGATTCCTTTATAGAAGAAATGAGAGCTATTCAGTTTACTGGAAGTTGCCAGTGTGCCTATCATTATGTGGCTTCCTGTTCAGTGAAGTGGGTAAATGATAAGTTACTGACATTTTTCAAAGACGCTGGTCTTGATGGAAAAGCAGGCTGGCAGTTGTTCAAAGAGAAAGAGTATCTTGGCAAACTGGATAATCAGAAAGAAGTTGAGAAATTACTGGAACAGTATATTCTTCGGTTTGAGCGAAATCCAAAAGAAGAACCGGAACTGAGCCGGTTTCACTTGTTTGATGCAAAAGGAAATGTGAAAGGTGTCCGGGATATGGAGATTGTAGATTACCTGGTGGAGAATGTTCGTTTTTTTGTGGTGGGAATCACACCGTATTATTATGAGCATGGTGTTTTCCTGGAAGACCATGATGGGGTAAGAATGAAATACCGTATCCAGAAGCTGATCTATCGTGACCAGGTACAGAGTGGAGTGATCAAAAGAATCTATAATCTGCTGATCACACAGCCAAAAGTTCACCGAGAGGCATATGAACTAAATAAACAGCCTGTGCGGTGGATCAATTTCAAAAATGGATATTATGATCCGGTTACGGGTGAAATGCTGGAACACAATCCAGATTATCTGACAATCAATCAGATACCATTTCCCTATTATCCGGAGGACAGGGAGCAGGTGTTGCAGGGTGGAGAAAATATCAAAAAGTATCTTGCATCGTCTCTTCCTAACAAAGAAGAACAGCAGACATTCTGGGAGTATTTTGGATACTGCATGACACAGGATACGCAGTTTCAGAAATTCCTTACACTGAAAGGAAATGGTGGAACCGGAAAGTCTGTGGCAGTATCACTGATCCAGCATGTAGTTGGAATCACCAATATGTCCAGCATTTCTTTACAGGATTTGAATAAACGATTCTATGCGACTGGAATGTATGGAAAGCTGTTAAATGCCTGTGCAGATATTCCCTGCAAAGCAATGGAGAACACAGATGTATTAAAGAAAGCAGTCGGTGAAGATACACTGATCTATGAGAAAAAGGGACAGGATGCAATCCATTTTCACTCTTATGCGAAGCTGCTTTTTTCTACCAATGAAATGCCGCAGAATTTTGAGGATAAATCAGATGCTTTTTATCGTAGACTACTGATTCTTGATATGAACCGGGTAGTAAAAAGTGGTGAAAAAGAGCTGCACTTAAAGGAAAAGGTACAGGCAGAATCCGATTATTCAATTCATATGGCGATGATTGCATTGAAAAATCTGTACGAACATGGAAAGTTCACGGAGAGCGAACACAGCAAAGAATGTGTAAGAGAAGTGCAACGGACGTCAGATAGTATCTGCGCTTTTAGTGATGAGTTATTGGTGCGTGCCAAAGGAAAACGTCTGAAACGAAGTGAAGTGTTCCATATGTATGAGGAATACTGCAAAGAGAATGGCAGACAGGGGCATGGTAAGTCCAACTTTTTCAGGAATATTGTTGTTCCGCAAATTAAACGGAACTCCATTCTGCACATTATTCGGGACTGTTTTTGCGATGTCAGCATGAACAACAGCAGATTGTTTGATGCCGATTC
>CACYXH010000057.1 GCA_902778245.1 uncultured Lachnospiraceae bacterium
TCTTCTCCCGTTCCCTCAGAGAAGCGCAATTCTACAAACGGCTCCGTATCATACTCCACAAACTGGCTCTGAAGCTCGAAGCCGTCCTTTTTATTGCTCCCGGAACTGGCTTCCCCGTAGATGGCAAATACAATGGCGTCAAAAATCGTGGTTTTACCGGCGCCGGTATCCCCGGTGATCAAAAACAGGTTTTGATTCGGCTTTGTAAAATCGATCTCCTCTTTTTTCCCGTAAGAGCCGAAGGCCTGCATCGTTAATCTCAGCGGTCTCATCCTATTCCACCTCCCAGGCGCAGTTGATCACATCCTGAAGCAGTTCTTTTTCCGGATCCTCCAGGTCACTTAAAAATGAGCAGCAAAGCTCAAAGGGATCCAGCTGCTCATCCGCTGTGTACTTTCTGCTGTAGTCTGCTTTTCTCAAAACCTCCCTACGGATTTCCAGAAGATTCGGAAAGGCCAGGCGGATGCGGTCCTGCATATCAATGACATCCAGATCCGCCTTATCGGTGAGGACCACCGTCACATAATCATTGCACCCCTGCCGCAGCACTGTATCCAGGTTTCCCGTGATGACCCGTACCTGGCGAAGGGGCGCCAGGGGAAGAATGGCTGTCTTTATATCGCCCTTCTTTCGCATCTCCACCATGATAATGCCCTTTGGCTGCTGTGCCTCACTGACTGAGCAGGCCAGCGGCGTACCGCAGTAGCGATAGACTTCGCTTCCCACTTTCATTGGTTTATGAATATGACCGAGGGCTGCATAATCAAACCGTTCCAGAATATCCGCCTTCACCGCGTCAATATTGCCCACGGTCCGGACTTCCGAATCCATCCGTTCCATCTTATCCGGATCCATGCTGACCGGAAGATAGAACTGATGGCTGACCAATACATTTCGCTCATTATTGCCGTTTTCATCCGACCCGACAATCTGTTTCACCATAGATGGCTTCACAAATGGGAGCAGATAAAAATTCACGTTTCCGTACTCGTCCCGCAGCGTCACCTTCTCCAGGAAATCCTCTGGGCGCTGGGGCGGATTGCCGACCATATGGATCCGCTGTTTTTCAAGGACGCTGCGAAAAACGTTGACCCGGGGAGCGCTGTCGTGATTGCCGCTGATCATCATGATCTCGGCGTTCGGAACTGCCGCTGCCAGTTCTGACGCAAAGCGGTCGAACACCTCCACCGCCTCCGCCGACGGGATCGCCTTATCATAGATATCCCCGGCGATCACGATGGCATCCGGCTTCTCTCTGACTACGATCTCCACAATCTGATTCAATATATATTCCTGATCCTCCCTCAGGTCTCTGCCTATAAGTTTTAAACCGATATGCAGGTCAGACAGATGAAAAAATTTCATGGAACTGTAATTCCTCCTCTATTCCTGATTCAGCTTATCAATGATCTCCTGAAGCTGATCGTAGCTGACAAAGCCGCCGCTGAAGCTGACAATTCCGCGAAGAGGCATATAACGCATCATCGCGTCTCCCATCTCCTCCGAAATCGCTTCCTTTGCAGCAGCGCTTTCCTCCGAAGCATTCTCTTCCAATCGAGCCTCTTCTTCCGAACTGCCGATGTTGCCCGTAGCTTTTCCAAATAACGGCTGCAATGCCTCCATCGCCTTCGGATTCTTTTGCAGATCCATGAAGATCGTATTGACCGTCAGAGGCTCTGTGGGAGCTGAAACTGTCCCCGTCACTTCTACAGCCTTTGTCAGCTCGATATCCCTGCTGCTGCGCCCGATCTCGATCGTATAAGCGCCGGTCGGCACAAACCAGTCATGCAGATCCTGGTTCCAGTATGCAAAGGCTCGTTTTTCCAGTGTGAAGGCAACTCTCTTCGTCTCCCCCGGAGCAAGGCTGATCTTTTCCACCCCTTTCAGCTCCCGGACCGGACGGAATACTCCGCAGACCGGCGGCTGTACATAGAGCTGAATCACCTCTTTTCCGGCGATTTCCCCGGTGTTAGTAACATCCACTGTTACTGTCAGTGTATCCGTATCTTTGATGGAAGGCGCGCTGACAGTGAGATTACTGTAGGTAAAGGCCGTATAGCTCAGGCCATAACCAAACGGAAAGAGTACGTTGACCTTCTTTTTGTCATAATAACGATAGCCTACAAAAACACCTTCGCTGTATACTGCGGTATTGCCCTCGCCTCCGTAGGTAAGGTAGGAAGGATTATCCTCCAGATGTACCGGGAAGGTCTCCGGCAGACGTCCGCTGGGATTTACATCTCCCCACAGCACGGCTTTTGTTGCTCCGCCCACTGCCTGTCCTCCCAGGTATGCCTCGATCACGCCCTTTACTTCGTTGATCCACGGCATCTCTATCGGCGATCCATTATATAAAATGACGATGGTATTCGGATTTGCCTGCGCTACACGGCGTATCAGTTCATTCTGGCAGTTCGGCATCCTCATATGAGTTCGGTCATATCCTTCACTCTCAAAGGAATCCGGCAGTCCGGCGACGATTACGGCCTTGTCCGCCTTAGCTGCCGCAGCAACTGCCTGTGTGATCATGATCTCATCCGGTTCTTCATTAACGGTATCATAGCCCTGCGCATAGATGATATTTTCGTTTCCCTCCAACGCATCCAGCAGGCTTTCCACTTTAAAGCTGTTGATATGAGAACTGCCGCCGCCCTGATAGCGCGCAGCTGCAGCAAATTTTCCGATAACAGCTACTTTTTCCGCTGAAGAGATCGGCAGTACGCCATCCTCATTTTTCAAAAGAACCATGCACTCAGCCGCCAGCTCCCTTGCCAGGTCATGCTGTGCTTCCATATCCCAGGGGGTATCAGGTCTGCGGTTGGACTCATAGCGGTCGATGATCGCCAGGATCCGGCGCACGCTCTCGTCCACATTTTTTTCGTCTAGCTTGCCATCCTTTACCGCATTGACGATACGGATGTCATTCGTCCTGCCGCTGCCTGGCATCTCCAGATCTAACCCGGCCGCCACGCCTTTTACCCTGTCACTGACCGCCCCCCAGTCGCTCACCACATATCCGTCAAAGCCCCACTCATTTCGCAGCACTTCCGTCAAAAGCCAGTGATGCTGGGAGGCAAACTCGCCGTTCAGCCTATTATAAGAGCACATGACCGTCCATGGTTTCGCTTTTTTTACCGCCGTTTCAAATGCCGGGAAATAGATCTCCCGGAGCGTTCGCTCGTCTACCACACTATCAGAGGACATCCGGCGGTGTTCCTGACTGTTTGCGGCAAAATGCTTGATGCAAGTTCCGATATTTCTGCTCTGTACGCCCTGGATCAGCGCTGCGGCAAGCTCACCTGCCAGGTATGGGTCTTCGCTGAAATATTCAAAATTACGGCCGCAGACGGGGGAACGTTTGATATTTACCGCCGGACCAAGGATCACGCTCAGATCCTCGTGCTGGCAGGCGTCACCGATGCCTTCGCCGATTTTTCTCAGCACTTCCCGGTCAAAGCTGGCCGCCGTCGCGCTGGCCGCCGGGAAACAAACTGCCTTGATACTGTCGTTTACCCCCAGGTGATCTCCGCCCTGGTCCTGCTTGCGCAGTCCATGCGGGCCGTCGCTGAGCATCGTGCGGGGGATCCCTAAGCGCTCTACCGCCTTTGTATGCCAGAAATCATCTCCTGAAAGCAGAGACGCTTTTTCCTCCAGTGTCATTTCAGAAATCAATTTTTCAATATCCATTCTGTCCCCTCCAATATTAGTGTTTTAGATATATCACACGTCAGAATTACTTCTGCCATTTCCCTTCATCATTGCCAAGCACATGCGTACATACAGGCGATCCTCCGATGCTCCAAATCCATTTTATTCAAATGTTATTTCTTCCTCTGCTTTAGCATATATATCAATCTGATTCTGCACATCAAGCTTACTTACCAGCCATCCTCTTGCCATACACATTTTTATAAAATCATCAATGCGATTTACACCATTCATTTCCTTCAGAGTTACAACCACACCGAATTGCAATGGTTCCTTTGTTCTCGTGACGGTTCGCTCCTTAGTTTTTATACTTAAACCCCATAGTCCTGAATCATATGCCTTTCGAGGAACGGCTTTGTCTTTTATTTCCTCACTTATATGCTTTACATTATCCCACTTACGATACATTTTTCTTGCGTCTTCTTCATAAAGGGTAACTAATCCCTCTTCTGATTGCTTATTGTTATCAATAGACTTTATTGATGCCTTGTTTTTCTTGTTAATTATAATTCTTCCAAAATGAATATCCATTTCCGTACTAGTATAATCAACCCCTTGATTTCTATTGCATTGAGGGAAATATACCAAAGTAGCTTTGGCATAATATGGATGAGCATTATTCAAAACAGGAACTGGCAAATTATACGTATAAGTCTCATACTCTTCCGAAGTCCCCATCATAAGAAATCGTATTTCATCATTTGAAGAATGCACAATATCACTAATGTTTTTTGGCAATATTCCATATCCTATTCTATGAAAAATATCATCCTTCCTATCCCATTTTGCCGCAGAATCAATAAGCAAAGCTTTTGCAAGTTCTCTGCTCAACCCCATAATATGTATCAGATACGCAAGTTTTCTAGATACCCATGGTGCCGCAAAAGAAGTACCGCTCACATAAGCAGCTCCCATATTGTCACGGCATACCGCAATCTTGTCTTCGGCTTTTTTTCCATCTCCGCCATAATAACTCAAATCTGGTTTATTAAAGAAGGACAACACAGGACCAGTTCTGGTGTATGATGCTGATTTCCCTTTGAAATCAACAGAATTAACCACCAGCGAATTAAGAGAATCTGCTGGCGACCCTATCTTCATATTTTTCCCATTTACACCTTCAGGTACATTCGTTCCCGCCACTACAAAGATAACATCATATTCGCTTTGAATCCTGTCAAGTTCAGCGGCTTCTGGAGAAATAAAGTTAGGCTTGATTTCCGATTTAGATCCTAATGACAAATTCCATACTTTTATATCTCTATTCTTTGCAACAATATCTCTAATCAACCTCAAAACTGTAAAAGAACTGAATCCATTATGTGTTGCAACCCCAAAGTGCCTGACTCTGAATCGTCCACAACCATCATCAAGATTCGGGTTTCCTTGCGGACCGTCAACGATAATATAGCTGACTGCTGTTCCATGCTTATAATCCTCTTCTGACAGCGGAATATTTTCATCAAGCATATTCGTATATTCGACCCAATCTTTGAAATACACTTTATCATTAAATTGAGTATCAATTACGCCTATTACAGGTTCATTTGATGGCTTTGGAATCAAACCTGAATCATCAACCCATTCCTCTATTTCATCTGACATATCATCCCTATTGATTTCCGCAAAATCCGTTAAACTCATTGCCACCAAATATGAAGCATTGTTGTAAAGTAGTTTAGCCTCATCTGGCGTCAATCTCAAAGTTGTTCCATCAATAATCCTGTCATCAACAATCTGAATTCCAAACTTCGCTAATAATTTCTTTGTTTCTACACCTGTTTGATAAATCGTTATAATAGAATCTTGTGTAATTTCTTCATTTGCACGATCCACATCAAATCTTTCAACATAATTACCGTCGACCACTGTTTTTAAAAAAGCAGATTTAGATACTATATCATTACTTGAATATTCTCCTTTGTCCGCTATTTTTTCACAGTCTTGACTTGACAAGCTGCCTCCATATTGACTCTCAATAACCGTTGCAGCTTTATCTAACAACTCGATGGACTTCTCGATAGTATTCAATTTCACAAAATGAGTAAATACGTGCTTCTGAATTGTTTTTCCGTCGGCATCTTTTTCCCATACAAACTTTGCCCCACGAATAGACTCTGTCGGAGCTTTACTCCCTTCTGCTAAAACAGCTTTCATACGATTACTTTTTGCCACAATATGTTTATAGTGTACGCTGACAAGCGCCCCCTCTATATCAGTATTCCTTTGCCAATATGTCAGTATCTTACCGAGTTGATCTGCAAGTTCTCTCAAATGAATTGCTTCAACATTTTTTCCTTTTGGAAGTTTCGGAGAACCTGGTTTAGAGCCATTTGGACGCTGATCGAATCTACCTTTCAATTGAAGAATATTATTCATCTGCGCCCTCCTCTCTTAGTTCTCTTGCAACGCTGCTCTTGGATTTTCCTGTAAGTATCTCAATTTCCCGCACTGTAAAATTCTGTGCTTGAAGTTTTTTTAAATCTTCCGGCTTCTCGTCACAAACCGAATAGTATAATCTTCTAAAGTAATCCATTCCGTCTTGAGGATTACTAAATGCAACCGCAGTTTTGATAAGATTTTTCAAATCCCCTGGATACATCTTTTCAGGCATTAGTTTCATTATCTTCCTGAACAATCTGATATCCCTGTTCGCCAGTTTCAATTTATCAAGATATCTATCCAGCATCCTTTCTGCAATCAGAAGAAGATCCTCTTTTGTATATCTGTTAAAATCAATTACAGAATCAAAACGTCTTATTAAAGCTTTATCAAAATGCTCAAACAAATTAGTAGTTGCAACGAGAACGATATTCTCATTCAGCCTGTCAAATCCCTTCAGCATTGCTGAGGTTGCTCGCCCCATCTCACGTAAATCATTTTGATTTGTTCTGTCCAAAGCAAGAGCATCTATTTCATCAAATAAAACAATCACTTTTTCAGGCTGAACAAAACTATTAATTTCCTTGAACAATGCAGCCAAATTTTTCTGTGTCTGTCCTAATTTACTATCAATAACAGCCGAAAAATCAACCATAAAGATTTCCCTATTAAGAATTCTAGCTAATTGTTTAACCGCTTCCGTTTTTCCAGTTCCGGGTAGTCCTTGAAATAAAAACTTATTTATCCCAATATTATGATCTATTGCATTCACTACCCCAAGCAAATCATTTGTAATTACAGCAGGCATCAAAAGCATATCTTCCTGCGCATCTATACGTTCAAAAAAAGGTGAAACCGTTTCTGACATCTGTGGCACAAATGTATTTACATTAGATAACAGCGACATAATATATTCCGAAAGCTGATAATCACCTGACAGGTCAAAATCCTTCGCTATCTCATAGGCCTCATTACGGAAGCCAGTATCATTCTTCTCAGCATAGTACTTTATTAAACTGATAACATTTTTCTTCTTCATAATCCCCGCTTCCTTTCACAAAATATTTCAAGCATTATAATAGCATTCAGGGACAATTATGTCAATATTGGGACAAATTTTTATAACTCTTTCATGATAAAACTCACAAACCAAAGTCTTTCTGAATATTATCTCGCTTCAGAGTCACCACAAGCTATTGTGTTTAATTATATTGTATATTCCGTTCAGATAGTTGTTGCGGTTTTGTTCACGAAAAAGAAGTTATTTCAAGGCGCCCCCTTCCTTTCTGACATAGAAAATGCCCGGATTTCTCCAGGCACAAAAGTCTTTATGAACATTTCATTTACCATTCCTATAGTCAATAGATCAAGATGCCCCTGATCATCATTTCCCTCCTCCAGATCCTCTTGTGTATAAAGTTCAGAAGTTCCATAGTCGATGGTCGGTTCAGCGTCATTCACTGAGCCGAGCCACCCACACCGCATCATCATTATCCGCATATTCCTCATGGATGATGATCCGCATACCCGGCTGAGCGTACTGCAAAACAGTCCGCATATATTCCTCATCAATGGCCACACAGCCTCCGGTGAATACCTTTGCGCCCTTACAATGCAGGAAGATACCGGAACCTACCGGCCATTCATTCTCCAGGTTATAATCCGTCACAATACCATAGTTGTATTCCGGTGTGTAAACGTACATCTCTTCACCGGTGCAGTCGTGACCGGTCTCCTGCGTGTCAATGATCTGGTTATAATATTCTCCTTCCTCATCACAAGCGAAGGTCGTTTCTGTCACATCAACATAATCCAGAGATGTTCCGGGATCATCCAGAATGCCAAACGCATACTGCACGCCGAAATCACCAAGGGGTGTTTTTGCATCCCCCTCCTGCGTTTTTCCGGTTCCGTTTTTGCCGATATAGGCATCTGTCTCAAATACCAGCGACCAGGCGTTCTTTTGATCTTTCTGTTTATCATAGAACTGCACGATAGCGTTGCTGCCCTCCGTGCAGCGTACCAGCATGACCTGATTTACACTGTCGTCATTTCGATAAGTCTGCAGTGCCTCACGCCAGAAAGCCTGATTGTCGGAATTCACCTGTCCTGCGCTCACTGTCTCCACCGATTCCTCTACAGTGGCCGGTTCCTCTGCCTCTGCGGAGTCTGGTTCTTCTGCTTCTACAGGAACCCGTTCCTCTGCCAGTTCTTCCAGCCAGTGAAACTCTCCAGTTTTTACAACATCCTCACCGTAGATCGTGTTCCAGTCATTCGCCATCGAGATGACCTGATAACCGTTGTTCTCCCATTTTTCCTGCAGATCGGCTGCCTTCTCGGGGTCTCCGTAGTCACGCTGGTCATCGTCCGCGATCAGCATGAACGCCATACTCTTGTACGCATTGTTGCTGATCGTATAGTTGTGCATGCTCACATCTCCGGAGCTGTTGCCGAAGGAGAGCACCGGCTGGCGGCCGATCTCCTGTGCGATCTGCAGAACTTTGTTAGTCTTGAGATTCTTGATAAGCAATTTGTCCGTTCGGATAACGTCGTCGGCGGTGGTGTACACGTAGTCCAGTCCCTCCGTATCTCCCTGGCCGGTGGCCTCCAGCTGAACGTCCATGCCTATTATCTGCTCATAGGGGATATCAACCATACCCTCTATAAACACGCGGCAGATGAAACGGTCGCTGCCGGAGCAGATATAGCATTTAAAGCCGTTATCCTGTAAATATTCAATGACCTCCACCATGGGCAGATAAAAGGCTTCGCCATAGGTCATGCCCTCAAAACCGTCCGCCTCGCGTAAAAGGATCTCCGTGACAAAATCTTCAAACTCAGAAAGGGTCATACCCGCATAGGCACGAGCCGCCTGGATCGCATGCTGCATGGCCATGTCTTCCGGGAAGGAATTATCCAGCGCACAATCTCTTAAGGTACGGCCCACTTCCAGCATCTCAGCATCCGGTTCAATCGCCGGATCCTTCAGGATGCGCCAAGCCAACATGTAATACTCCAGATAGGTCGGGTACAGTTCTCCCATCAGTGTTCCATCCATATCGAACACAGCAATGCGGTCTTCCTGCGGAATGTAATCAGCAGAGCTTTCGTCGGTAACAGCTTCCACATAGTCGATCAGCGCGTTCAGCGCCGGAGCTTCCTCCTTCCACTCCGGGAACAATTCTTCATACTCCTCAGCCGCAAATACTTTCTCCGGCAGTGCAATACCGGTCAAAAACAACATCGCAGACATCATGCATATTAACAGCAAATAACTTGTTTTTCTCATTTATATATTCTCCTGTTCACTCTTTATTTCTCATTCTTTCACCATCAGCACATATTTCGGTTTTTCTTTCAGGTACTTCACTCGCGGCTGCTTTCCTTCCATGAGGAACCGGGGCGGGTTACCCAGTTTAGCTTCCACGGTTTCACCCTGTTCGTTTTTGTATTTGACATAGTAGGTGTAACTAAATTCCGTATTGCCGTCCGAATCCTCGCCTTCCGTCTCCTTGATGCGGCTCACCACCGCATCTACCTCAATACCATTCTCGTTGATCGCTTTGCTGCGTTTAAAATTGAATATAACCCCAATGATAACGGCTACGATCACAACACCCACCGCAATGTAAAACAACATGTCTCTTTACCTCCTTCACAAAGCTCATTCACTGTTACTGCCCGTTCCCAGTTTCTTCATAGTTCCAAGAATCGTCTTAAAATTGCCTCCCCGGTCGTCACTGGCGCCGCTGCGGGCGAAGGCCAGAAGCGTGACGAACAGCAGACTCAGATCTGTTTCCGTTGTACGGATCCGGTAGAACCCCTGTACAGGAACCAGACTCGCCAATTTAGACTTCGCCGCCTCATCCTCCTCATGGACATTTTGGCTGCTGCTGACTGCCACAGCGATCTCCTGTCCGTTTCGCAGAATCCTGTACTCGGTCCGGACTGCTCCGGTCAGGCTAGACTCCACCGTGATGCCGCTGCACTTCAGATGCTTCCAGATGTCCTCCCCGTCGAAGGTAAAGGTATAGTGATTATCCAGCAGCAATCCGCCGCCCCAGTCCGCCTCTTCCTCATGACCTACCAGATGGGGTGTGGTCACCCCATGTTCGTGATCAATGAAGTCAAATCCAAAAGGCGCAGTCATGGTGAATTTTGTCATCTTTGCCTCGTAGAGGACGCTGCAATTGGCGTCCTCGATGCGATGCCCCGCCTTCGCGCTGCCCACATCCGTCAGGAAATACAACTGTCTTTCCGGGCCCGGGACAGACTCTGAATAGCCGCTTTTGCCATTTTGGGCCTGCCGCGCCCTGACCTCTCCCAGTGCCTTTCTGCTTCTGATCTCTGTGACGATGACCACAGCCAGAATGGCGATGCCGGCAAAGATAAAATAGAAGCCAATAAAGCCGCCGTCATGCACTACAGTGGGATCATTCGGGTCATACAGTACGTTGATGACCTTACCCACACTGTAGGAACCGCTGGACGTATCCAGCACGCCTCTGTAGGTCTCTCCGTCTACGGTGTATTCCACCGTGGGCTGATAGGACGGCGAATCCGCGCCGGTGGACGTATCTACCACCTCTATGATGGTCCCCTGGGTCTTTACGAATCCTCTGGAATGAAAAAATGTCATCCAGATGCCCGCAACGATAGCAATGGCCGCCATGATTGTTGCAAAGATTTTTACCGGAATTCCCTTAAATGAAAACATATTCCACACTCCTCATTGTAGAGCGGTGCAATGGCATCCTTCGTTGTTCCTGTTCCATTCATAACAACAACACCGACATCTACGTTTTAGCCTCTTACCTTCAGCTCATTGAAGATGATATTCTCCATAGCATGTGTTTCCTCATTTTTGTCCATTTCACTTTATGCCTGTTTCTGTTTCGGGACTTTGATTACCTTCGGTACAAATGCCTGTTCAATGGTATCGGACATCCTTCCCTCTGCCTCATCGATCACATGGCTGTAAATATCCGCAGTGGTGGATATATTCGCATGGCGTTCCTGACACTCTCTGATTTTGAAGATGCGATCCTAAAACGGAACAAAGTCACCGCTTCCAGTTCCTTCTGTACCTGAGCTGCGTTCTCGGAACTGATCCGTCCCTCCAGATAAACGGTTACTTCATTGTTATCTTTTTTGTATGCATTATCATACCTCCCAATAAATGAACAGGCAGTTACTGTTAAATGAATTGATATATCGAACGTCCTTTACCAGTTTTATGACCATTCGGATACCGATATTGGGTTCAGCTTACTATTCGGAATAACGAGACACTGCGCTATTTACAAATTCTTTATCAAGGTCAGGATATTTTGTCCATCCTTATATTCGTAAGATACGTCATCCATAGCCTTCTTCGTCATAAAGATCCCCAGACCGCCAATTTTACGTTCCTGTGCAGAAAGAGTCACATCCGGATCTTCCTTTGCCAACGGATCATAGGGGACTCCACGATCGATAAATGTGATCGTCACAGTGACCGGATCGTCCATAACCTCCACCCGCACGGTTGCTCTTCCCTTTTCAGGGGCATAGGCATAGTTTGCGATATTGACAAAAATCTCCTCTACTGCAAGCTCGATCTGCATCTGAGCCTTCATGGGACAATCAATTGCCTCAAGATGGTTATTCACAAAGGCAGTCACTTGTGTAAGATTTTCTACCAAAGCATCCAGCTCCAGTTCATAATTCTTTTTCATCCTTTGCTTCCTCCCCTCTATATTCCATACAGAGCATCGTCAGGTCGTCGAACTGCTCCGCGTCTTTTACAAATCCGTCTACTGCCTCACGGACATTTTTCAATACCTGCTCAGGCACAGCATTTCTGTCTTGATTTAATGTGTCGATCATCCGCTGCGTACCGAACAGTTGATTTTCTGCGTTCGTTGCCTCCGGTACACCGTCCGTATAGACAAACAGCTTTGACCCCGGCTCCAGCTGCAGCTCATACTCTTTATAGCGCACGCCATCCATACCGCCGATCACAAACCCGTGCTTATCCTTAAACAGTTCAAAGCTGCCGTCCGGTTTGCAGATTACCGGATACTCATGGCCGGCGTTGGCAGCGGTCAACTTTCCTGTGGAGATTTCCAGGATCCCCAGCCACACGGTGACAAACATCTCCTCCCGGTTATTCGAGCAGATAGCCGCATTCGTATCTGCCAGAATCGCTGCTGGGGATTTGCCCAGCAGCGCATTGTTGAAAAGAATAATCTTGGCCGCCATCATAAATAGCGCTGCAGGGACTCCCTTGCCGGAAACATCCGCCATGACCATGCAAAGATGGTCATCATCCACCAGGAAGAAATCGTAAAAATCGCCGCCGACCTCTTTGGCCGGATCCATAGAAGCAAAAAGTTCAAACTCTGTCCGGTCAGGGAAGGGCGGAAAGTCATGTGGCAGCATATCGGCCTGAATGTGGGTGGCAAGTGACAGCTCCGTGCTGATGCGTTCCTTCTCCGCCGTGATCGTCGTCAGGTTCTCCACATAATGGTGGATCTGCTCTTCCATCTCGTCGATGGATCCCGCGAGCTGTCCTACTTCATCCCGATTTTTGATCATCTTCGTCAGCTTCTTTCCGGTCTTTACATTTTCTCTTGCAAACCGGGCTGTCTCCTCCGTGATCTGCTTGACGGGCTTCAGCAGCATCCGATACAGATATATCCCCTGACCAATGATGACAACCACAGCCAGAAGAAGCAATACCAGTATAACCTTATGGATATAGGCTCTTCTCGCCTGCGTCATAGCATCCATCTGGCGTTGAACACACAGAATAGCCCTGGTCTGTCCGTCCGAAGCCTTCAGCGGAACCATCGCCGTGATATGCGCCTGCGTCTCTATGTACCCCTTGTCACGGATCACAAGCTCCCGGTCTGATAACCCGTTATACAGACGCTTGTATTTCTCCCGGTAATCCTCATTCGTTGTATCCTTGGTATAGCCAAACGCATACTCACTATAGTCCGTCTCGTGATTGATCGTAGAAAAAAGAAATGAGATGTGTCCAAAATCTGTAAGATCCGGCTGGATCACATAGATAAAGGTCACTCCGGTGTCATTGCAAAGCCTGTCCATGTTCTCCCAGGCAGTCTGATATTCTTCGGTGCTTCCTTTGGTTTCCAAAAACTCATTGATCCGGTCTGCATCCACGTACCGGGCTGCGGTTTGGGCAGTGCGGAACGCTCCGTCAGAATAGAGGGAAAGCAGGGAATCTGTGAAGCCCTCAAACCCGATCCAGCTCACAATCATGCAAAAGATACTCAATATCAGAACGATCCCTGCAATGCTCTTAAAAATGATGCTTTCCCTAAGTCTCGCCATATCTCTCTTCCTTTCCTTCCGGATAACCGTCAAACGCCTGCATTTTGCTACACTTCGCGAATCGTAGCATAAAAAAGACAATCATAATAGCCCTGATTTACAGAGTGCATGTCCTTTCTGAAAAAGGTCGTATGCCCGATTACTTAACCGGAGATTCTATCAAAAAGGCTGCCGCAAGACAGATTCCCGCCGCCGACAGCTGCTGCAGGCGGTACATCGAAAGAATGGCAACGATCTCCCTTGCCAGACCGTTTGGCCAGAAATACCATTTTGTGCCGCTGGCTAATCCTTCCGCTTCAAGCCCGGCTTTTCTTGCAAGCATTCCGCTTCTTAAGACATGATAATTGGTTGTCACAAAGCAGATCTTTGCATCCGGTTTCTCAGCGTCAATGATCCTCTTTGAAAAAAGCATGTTCTGATAGGTATTGACCGATGCCTTTTCCGGAAAAACCTCATACTGCTCTGCGCCGTGTGACAGCAGATAAAACTCCATCGCGGAGCCTTCGCTCATGATCTCGTCCGGTCCCTGTCCGCCTGTAGGGATATAACGGGCAGGCTTGCCGGAAGCGCGCTCCTGATCCCAGGCAAAGCGGATCGCACGGTTGGTCCTGCCTTTCAAAAGGGGGAGAAGACCGCCCTGTTTACTGATGGAGCAGCCCGGAATAATCACAAAATCCTTATCATACGCCGGTTTATGCTTTGCCGCAAGGAGCGCCATAAAAAGCACCCCGGATATGAGAAAATCCACGTAGCACCCGAATATCTCCAAAAATCCGCCAAACAAACGGACCTCCCTGAAGGTTCCTGCCAGAATCAGGCTGAGCAGATTTCCTGCTACCCATGATAATCCTAATGCTGCGCCCACCGCATTTCTGAATCGAAAACCTTCGTGACGGAACAGGGCGTTGCTGCATACGCTCAAAAACAGAGTAACTGCAAAAGATATCATCACAAATAGTCTGAGTATATACACGGGCGTTAAGAATGCTTTTGTCAGGATCCATGAGAGGATCTGCAATATAGCCCATAAAGCTGTTCCTCCTGCCAGAATCCCCCAAAAGGAATACATGAGCCTTATCTTGATCATACGAACCACTTTCTTTCATCCTCCCATTCATGAACCGGTTCATCTTTGCCATCGACGCAATCGTAGGGATCTGCATCGGGCAGATATCTATACAGGAGAGCGACTTGGAGCACGTGCTTCCAAAATGAGCCCCATACAGTTTCTTGATCTCATCGGTTTCGCGCGGATACCAGATAGCAGTCATTGGCAAAGTCATCTTGGCGTTTCCTACAGCACATCCAAAACTGTAAGTCAAATAATTACTCTATCGTAAGAATGTCAGAAAAACCGGTCACCTCAAAAATCTCCCTGATCTCTTCGGAACAGTTTTTCACAACCATGCTGCCCTGCTTGTTCATGGTCTTCTGGGCGAAGAGAAGCACACGAAGGCCTGCGGATGAAATGTATTCCAGATTTTCAAAATCAAAAACCAGGCTTTCTATTCCATCCAGCCCCTCCTTTACCTCAGCCTCAAGCTGCGGTGCAGTGGTCGTATCCAGTCTCCCCTCCAGTGCCAGTTTCAGTTCATTCCCATTCTTTTCCTTTCCTATGTTTAACATAATGAATCCTCCCTCGTTTTCATGATTTGTATAGTATAATTCTAAATCCGATAATTCTCATACACAATACTTAATTTTTATATAATTCTTTCCCAGGATCTGCTCTCTTCAAAAAGCCTCAGAAGCTCTTTTTATCGCTTTTAAGCCTTTCATAATATCCGATTCAGCTCATCTTTTATTTCGGATACAAAATATAAATCATGGTACTCAAACTTATCTCCATCTTCCTGATTGAGATAAAAAGGAGCTTTATGATTTTTCCGCTTTTTCTGAGATTTTGCTTTTGCATCTGCAGCGTTATCTTCATCCTTAATGCTTATAATCGCCTCAGGGTGTTCATCCTTAAAGGCTGTTACAGCCCCTATAAATCTCTCGCCGTATTTCTCATACTTAGCCTCACCCACACCGGACACATTCAGCATTGCCAGCTTGTCTGTCGGCAACTGACTGATATGCCGCCTGAGCTCTGACTCAGAGCGATTCTTAAGAGCACCGTAAGTCTTGTATTCAATGGTTATCACGTAAGCGCATAGTTTCGGGGTATCCAACATATTTTAATCCCGAAACCGTCGCTAACAGTTTCGGGATGCAAGCGTTTTACTCTGCTTTATTCTTGCAAAGTGCCTGAACGGTCTCGCTCCACGGAGCAAGCTTTGCTAACTGATCATCTGTCATCTCTTTGTTCGGTCTGTTTTCCAGCAGGAACTTGAGATATTCATACAGATTTAGATCGTATGCTTTCGCCATTTCTACGATAGTGAGATATAGGGCATTTGCTTCTGCTCCGTCCGGCGTATCGGAGAAAAGCCAATTCCGTCTCCCGACCGTTACAGGACGGATTGAGTTCTCGCTCAGGTTATTACTCAGACTGCAGCGCCCATTGAAGTGCTATAATATAGTTGTAACGGGAGTGGCTAATAAGATATAATCAAAATATTTAAGAAAAGAGGTCTATATTATGCCACAGAACTACACACC
>CACYXH010000058.1 GCA_902778245.1 uncultured Lachnospiraceae bacterium
TGAGGGAGGGAACATCATGCGAAGCATGATAGAGAAGAATATTATGAAGATCGTAGTTCTGGCAGGGGGAATCAGTACGGAGCGGGAGGTATCTATCGTTTCTGGCACGCAGGTTTGCAGGGCGCTGCGCTCCAGGGGGCATCAGGCTATTCTGGTAGATGTGTACTGCGGAGCCAGAGAGGCCGATGTGGATACCGCCTTTGCAATGGAGTATGATTTAGAGAACGCCGTAGAGTACATAAAATCCTTTAATGGGAAATTGGAGGAGATGAAGGGACGAAGGGAATTTTTCGGACCGAATGTGCTGGAATTATGCAGAGCGGCGGACACTGTGTTTATGGCGCTCCATGGAGAAAACGGAGAAAATGGAAAGATACAGGCGACGTTTGATCTCCTGGGGATTTCCTACACCGGAAGCGGATATCTGGGCAGTGCCATGGCCATGGATAAGGATCTTTCAAAACAGATTTTTCGGGAAAACAAAGTACCCACTCCGCTGGGGGTCGTACTGCACAAAGGAGAGAAACGGGTTTGCGCAATGGAAAACGGCGTTGGGCTTCCCTGTGTGGTAAAACCAAGCTGCGGCGGTTCCAGTGTAGGGGTATCCATTGCCAATACGGAAGAAGAATACCAGGCCGCGCTGGAGGAAGCGTTTCGCTATGAGCGGGTGCTGATCGTGGAACAGTATATCAAGGGCCGGGAATTTTCCGTGGGAATTGTAGACGGAGAGGTCTATCCGGTAATCGAGATTGCGCCGCTTCAGGGCTTCTACGATTATAAAAATAAATATCAGGCAGGCAGTACCATCGAGACCTGCCCTGCGCAGCTTTCTGAAGAACTGACAAAAAAGATGCAGGGGTATGCTCTTCGGGCATATCGGGCGCTGAAACTGGAGAGTTACGGGCGAATTGACGTAATGATGGATGAGAATAATGAGATGTACTGTCTGGAGGCCAATACCCTTCCGGGCATGACGCCCACCAGTCTACTTCCCCAGGAAGCAGCGGCTCTGGGAATGGATTTTGCTTCGCTTTGCGAAAAACTGATAAAAGTGTCGGTGAGGGAGGGAACATCATGCGAGGCATGACTTTGCGCCGTATTGCAAATGCCTGCGGCGGTATCTTACATGAAAAAGACGGAATGGGAGATCAGGAGGTCACTTTTGTTACTACAGACAGCCGCCAGGCATCGGGGGGCTGCCTGTTTGCGGCTATCCGGGGAGCAAAGGTGGACGGACACCGTTTTATCCCATCGGTGTATGAGAAAGGGGCGATCTGTGTCATCACCGAGGAGGCTCTTCCCGAAGACGCGAAGGGAAGCTGGATCAAAGTAATCTCAACTCTCCAGGCACTGAAAGACATTGCGGAATACTATTTAAGAGTCATGAATATTCCGGTGGTGGGGATTACGGGCAGTGTGGGCAAGACCAGCACGAAAGAGATGATCGCCGCGGTACTTTCCCGGAAGTACCGTACCCTGAAGACGCTTGGAAATTTCAACAATGAGCTTGGACTTCCTTTAACTGTATTCCGGCTGCAGGAGGAAGACGAGATTGCCGTGTTGGAGATGGGCATCAGCGATTTTGGGGAGATGCACCGGTTGGCAAAGATCGCCCGTCCAGATACCTGTGTCATCACCAATATCGGTCAGTGTCATCTGGAGAACTTGAAAGATAGAGACGGCATTCTGCGGGCCAAGACGGAAATTTTTGATTTTTTGAAGCCGGCGGGGCATATTATATTGAACGGAAATGACGACAAACTGGTCACAGTGAAAAATGTGAACGGAATCCGGCCGGTATTTTTTGGGCTGAAGAAAACGTTTACGTCAGAAGAAGAGCGGCGAGAAGATTGCTGCGATAGAGATAGACTTGCAGTTTGGGCAGATCATATAGAGAGCCGTGGCCTGGATGGGATTTCCTGCCGTATTCACACAGAGCAGGGCAGCTTTTCTGTAATCATTCCGATCCCTGGACAACATATGGTCTACAATGCGCTGGCAGGTACGGCGGTGGGACTGACCTATGGACTGACACTGGAAGAGATCAAAGCGGGTATCGAGAGTCTGGAGCCGTTAAGCGGCAGATTTCATATCATAAAGACGGAGAACTGCACGATCATAGATGACTGCTATAATGCCAACCCTGTGTCAATGAAAGCCTCTCTGGATGTATTGCAGGAAGGGAGCGGCCGCAGGGTAGCGATCCTGGGAGATATGGGGGAACTCGGCGAGAATGAAGCGGCACTTCATGAAGAGGTGGGCGTATTCGGGGGAAATTGCAGGATTGAGAAGATTATTGCTGTCGGTCCGCTCAGCGCAGGGCTGGTGAGAAAAGCCGGAGAACAAAACCCGGAGCTTGACACAGTCCATTACAATACGCTGGAAGAATTGCTGACAAATCTGGATACGCAGGTTCAAAAGGGCGATACTATTTTAGTGAAAGCATCCCATTTCATGGAATTTCCGAAAGTTGTGGAGGCATTGCAACTATGTATGTAATAGCAGGTCTGGGAAATCCGGGCAAAAAATACGCAAAGACTCGGCACAATGCCGGTTTTGATACGATAGATATCATAGCGGATCGTTACCGCATCGATGTTACTACAGAAAAGTTCAAGGCTCTGGTGGGTACCGGCGTCATTGACGGACAGAAAGTAATCCTGGTAAAACCTCAGACTTTTATGAACCTAAGCGGTGAAAGCCTTCGCCTGGTCTGTGATTTTTACAAAATAGACCTGGAGGAGGAACTGATCGTGATCTATGACGATATCAGCCTTGATCCGGGGCAGATCCGTGTGCGAAAAAAGGGCAGTGCCGGCGGACACAACGGACTGAAGAGTATCATTGCGCAGTTGGGGACTCAGGTGTTCAAACGGGTAAAGGTGGGCGTGGGAGAAAAACCGGAAGGTTACGATCTGGCGGATTATGTGCTGGGCCGCTTTTCATTTTCTGAGCGCCTGGATATGGAGGATGCATTCGACCGGGCGGCAAGAGCCGCTGCGGCGTTGGTGACCCAGGAACCGGAAGCAGTCATGAACCAATACAATAAAAAAGAATGATAGATCCAATTAGAGGTAATCCAATGAAGGCTTTTCGCGCTCCCTTGTACGAGCTGGGGGAATTTGAGGAAATCAGGGAGAAATTGAAGAAAAACACAGGCGTTTTGCAGGTGACCGGCTGTATCGATTCCCAGAAAGCGCACTTTATTAACAGTCTGGGGGAGGGATATTCCCATAAAATCATTGTGGCGGCCAACGACCTGCGGGCGAAAGAAATATACGAAAACTATAAATTCTTTGACCGGAATGTACTGTTCTATCCGGCCAAAGATTTTATTTTCTTTCAGGCGGATATCCACAGCAACCTGCTGGAGCAGCAGCGCCTGGAAGTATGGAGAGCGCTGGTGGAGCGAAAAGAAGTGACCGTTATCCTGACCATGGCAGCTTTTATGAATCATCTGATGCCCTTTGAGGAGTGGAAGAAGTATATCTTCCATCTTAAGGTAGGTCAGGAGATGGATCTGGAGGAGTGGAAGAGGAGGCTGGCAGAATTGGGCTATGAGCGCAATGCTCAGGTGGAAGGCTCGGGTCAGTTTGCCGTGCGGGGCGGTATTATTGATATCTTTCCATTGACAGAAGAAACACCGGTGCGTATTGAACTGTGGGGGGATGAGATTGATTCCATCCGCAATTTTGACGTCGAGAGTCAGCGTTCCATAGAGAATCTGGAGGAGATCACCGTCTATCCGGCTTCTGAGTTGATTTTGGATAGAAAGCGCCGGGAGGCAGGCTGGGGAAAAATTGAAGAGGAAGCCAAAAGGGCACAGCAGATCTTCCGGAAGGATATGAAAACCGAGGAAGCCCACAGAGTGAAAACTCTGGCAGAAGACTGCAGGGACAAACTGATGGATTTTGAGGACGCTTCGAGCATGGACGCGTTCCTGGATTATTTTTACCCTGAAGCAGCTTCGATCCTAGATTGTTTTCCTGAAGACACCGTAATTTTCCTGGATGAGCCAAACCATCTGACGGAGGCAGCGGACGCTTCGGAACTGGAATTTCGGGAGAGCATGCAGCATCGTCTGGAGAAAGGTTACGTTTTGGCGGGACAGACGAATCTTTTGTTCTCCTGCCAGCAGATGATCGGGAGGCTTAGCGGAAGAAACTGTGTAGGGCTATGCACGCTGGAAAATGCCCGGGGAGGATGGAAGGTCACAAATAAATATGATATTACCGTGCATGCGGTGAACCCTTATAATAATAGTTTTGATCTGCTGGTAAAGGATCTGCAGCGTTGGAAAAAGGAAGGCTACCGGGTGGTACTGCTGTCTGCGTCCCGGACCAGAGGGAATCGTCTGGCGGAGGATCTGCGGGACAACGGGCTCAGCGCGTTTTACACGGAGGAAGAAGAACGTCTGGTGCAGCCTGGGGAACTTCTGGTGACCTACGGGAATACACATCGGGGTTATGAGTATCCGTTGATTAAATTTGTGGTTATCTCCGAGAGTGATATTTTTGGCCGTGAAAAAAAGAAAAAGAAAAAACGCACCGCCTATGAGGGCAGAAAGATCAACAGTTTTATGGAACTGTCTCCCGGAGATTATGTGGTGCATGAAAATCACGGGCTGGGAATCTACCGGGGTATTGAGAAGGTGGACGTGGATCATGTGATGAAAGATTACATGAAAATTGAGTATGCTGACGGGAGTAATCTCTATGTGCTGGCGACTCAGTTGGATGTCATTCAGAAATATGCAGACGCGGACGCAAAGAAACCAAAACTGAACAAATTAGGTTCCCAGGACTGGAACAAAACGAAGACGAGAGTGCGGGGCGCTGTAAAGGTCATTGCCCAGGAGCTGGTAGATCTATATGCCGCGAGACAACAGAAAGAGGGTTTTGTCTACGGACCGGACACCGTCTGGCAGAAAGAATTTGAGGAAATGTTTCCCTTTGAGGAAACGGAGGATCAGATTCTTGCGATAGAGGCAACAAAAAAGGACATGGAGAGCCCGAAGATCATGGATCGTCTGATCTGCGGGGATGTGGGCTACGGCAAGACAGAGATTGCGATCCGGGCTGCGTTCAAGGCAGTGCAGGAGGGAAAACAGGTGGCCTATCTGGTACCCACCACGATCTTGGCCCAGCAGCATTACAACACATTCATTCAGAGAATGAAAGACTTCCCGGTGCGGGTGGATCTGATGTGCCGGTTCCGCACATCAACAGAGCAGAAAAAGACGGTGGCAGATCTGAAAAAAGGCCTGGTGGATATCGTCATCGGTACGCATCGAATTTTATCGAAGGATGTGGAATTCAAGAACCTGGGGCTTCTGGTGATTGATGAGGAGCAGCGCTTTGGCGTGACCCACAAGGAAAAGATCAAGCAGATGAAAAAGGATATCGATGTATTGACGTTAACTGCCACGCCGATTCCAAGAACGCTGCACATGAGCCTGATTGGTATCCGCGATATGAGCGTGCTGGAGGAGGCACCCCAGGATCGGCAGCCGATCCAGACATTTGTCATGGAATACAACGAGGAACTGGTGCGGGAAGCCATCAGCAGGGAAATGGCCCGGGGAGGCCAGGTTTATTACGTTTACAACCGGGTTAATACCATTGTGGAGATGACTGCCACCATCGAGAAACTGGTGCCGGAGGCCAGAGTTGCTTTTGCCCATGGGCAGATGAAAGAGCGGGAACTGGAAAGCATCATGTACGATTTCATCAATGGAGATCTGGATGTGCTGGTGACGACCACCATCATCGAGACAGGTCTGGATATTTCCAATGTAAATACTATGATCATCCACGATGCCGATAACATGGGCCTCTCCCAGCTCTATCAGCTCAGAGGCCGCGTGGGCCGTTCCAACCGTACCGCATACGCGTTTCTGATGTACCGCAGGAACAAAATGCTCAAAGAAGTGGCGGAAAAGCGGCTGTCTGCGATCCGGGAATTTACGGAACTGGGCAGCGGTTTCAAGATCGCCATGCGGGATCTGGAGATCCGGGGGGCGGGGAATCTCCTGGGGAGCGAACAGCACGGTCATATGGAAGCTGTTGGCTATGACCTTTATTGCAAGCTGTTGAACGAATCGGTAAAAGAAATCCAGGGCCGCTCCACGGTCCAGGAGAACTATGAGACAGCCATTGATCTGGATGTGGATGCTTTTATTCCGGATCGCTATATCCGCAACGAGGCGCAGAAGCTGGATATCTACAAGCGGATTGCGGGAATCACCAGTGAAGAAGAGTATGACGACATGCTGGAGGAATTGATGGATCGTTTCGGGGAAACACCAAAATCCGTTCAAA
The DNA here is from genome assembly GCA_902778245.1 of uncultured Lachnospiraceae bacterium. GTDB lineage: Bacteria > Bacillota > Clostridia > Lachnospirales > Lachnospiraceae > Merdiplasma. The sequence goes on from CACYXH010000058.1 coordinate 6,321, forward strand.
ATCTCCTCTCCATCGCCTGGCTGAAAGCCATGGCTCATCAGGTGTATGTGACAGAGCTGACGCAGAAAGGCAATGAGATACGTTTCGTACTCTATGAAAAAGCAATGATCGACGCGTCTAAGATCGATGGCTTTGTAAAAGAGTACGGGGGAAAGATGCGTTTCATCGTGGACCCTGTCCCCTGTTTCCTTTACAGCAAACCGCGCAAAGGCGGGCGTGACAATGAGGATGTGCTTTTGCTGGTGAGGGAAATATTGGAAAGTATGAAAAAACTATTGTAAGATCGTCATGATCCATAACATCGCATTTCACACCGAAGGCATTCCTTGGAAGGAGGACTTCTCTGAAAAACCTTGAATTTACGGGTGTTTCCGCAATTAAAGCTGTGCATTTTTATGATAACATTAAAAATGAAATTTTTGGTGACATGTTACCATAAATGTGCTATGATGTCACCATAATTATTTAGGATCGCGGAAAATCTGCAAGGATATCTTTGGGTTTCCTTCCGGAAAAGCCGGTGGTCAGTACTCCGATATTCTTTTCCGGCCTTTTTTTCGGAAAGTGGCATCCGGGTCAGAGGGATTCTGCAGAACCGAAGAATCCATGCCGTCCTTCTTGCCTTTGGGGATACGTCCGTTGCCGTTTCCATCCTCCTTTGTCTGCTCGCTAATCGCACGGAGCAAAAACTGGTACTCTTCTGTATGCTCGTAACCATCTTTGCATCTTGGAAGAAGAGTGGACGCATCATCTATGATCTTCTGGAGACGTTCTGCATGGGAGCTTTCACGGTTATAGTAAATGACCTTATTCCGGTCATCCGCCTCCGCATAATGGGCAAGTCCGTCAAGCAATTCCACATGTCCATCACGACTGATCCGTTTTACCAGATCTGCGAGGCATGTATAGAGTAGTTCAAGACGTCCCATTTTTCTGATATTAGACTCGACCATCATACTGTCCATCCTGCGGATATCAGGCGAAATATCCATAAATTCACGGATGTTTTCCGCAAGGGAAGTCATACATTGATGGATCAGATCCACGCCGGTCGTGAGTTCATATGCAGCACATCTGGAACGAAATCTGCTGAATGTCCTGTCGCTAAGTGGCTGATTTTAGAAGCTGGTTGTATGCAGTGCGTACTGGAAACGCAGGTCGAACTCACAGGATTCCAGGATCTCGTCATCCGTCAGTCCGGTAAATTCTTTGATGATGAGGGCACCGACAATGACATTGATTGGCGCGTTCGGTCTGGTATTGGTTTTTCACTGAAAAGAGGCGCAAATATAAGTTCATCAATATTTCTAAAAATATGATCCCAAAAGGATCTTGCCTAGGATCTGTCAAGCATACGCTGCTTTCGGTCTGACAGAAAGCCAAGGGAATCAAATCGGGTAATTTGCTTATAGCCGTACAATACAAAAGACATTTCCGCACCTCGATAATAGCATTTTAGATATCTCTATTATACTATGCTGGGAGAATTGAATCCATAGTTATATTCAGTTGTCAAAGTACATTAAGATACTATAAAGTTGCTACTTTTGACACCCACATCATAATGTTTGTTTGCTATATAGAAAGTCTATAAAGAAAGAATACAGATTTTGTTAAGAAGTGATCGATACAGTGTATCTGATCCTCAGTAGATGATATGAGAGGAGTATATCGAAAGTCCAATATGGAGTGTATTGAGAAAGAGGAGCTCGGCCTGGTGCCGGGCTTTATTTCATGGAGTTGTTTCACGGGTCAAAACGGTATCGTTGAGTCAAATAAACGGTTTTCTCATTGTCCGCCCGCGCGGGCAGATGGTTTGGTACAAATAGAGTATCCGAAGCTTGGAATAAAAAATTAAACACGTACTTGAAAATGGAATGGACACAGACGAGGCACATCATGCAAAGTAGCAGATTGATGAAGTTTATAATGAAGCGCGTACTATTATGGATGAGTATATGGAAAAAATGAGAAGGGTTCTTAAGATGTATGGAGAGTTTGGCCTATGGTGAGTTAATTTGGATAACACGATGTTGTCAATATCATTCAAAAAAGTGTATCAGTTCTGGTTAATATCGTTCAAAAAAATGTATTAATTCTGGTTGATATCGTTCAAAAAGGTGTATATACTATAGAAAACGAATGGAGTTGATGCATCATGAACAGGACGATTATGAAAGACCTGATTGCATGGGAAAAAAAGCAAAATCGCAAGCCGCTTATTCTGCAGGGTGCGAGACAGGTGGGAAAAACATGGATCATGAAAGAGTTCGGGCGGCAAAATTACAAATATGTTGCCTATGTAAATATGGATCATAATGCCCATATGCAGGAATCTTTTGAAAAAGATTTCGATGTGGAACGAATTCTTGAAGATATCGGCATTGAGACTCATACAAAAATAATTCCGGGCGAAACACTCATTATATTAGATGAAGTGCAGGAGATTCCTTCTGCACTTAGCTGTCTGAAGTATTTTTGTGAGAATGCGCCAGAGCAACATGTCATAGCTGCCGGTTCTTTGCTTGGCGTCGCGCTGCATAAAGGAATCTCTTATCCGGTTGGCAAAGTAAATCTGCTGTCGATGTATCCTTTATCGTACAGGGAATTTCTTGAAGCAATTGGAGAAGAAGAAATCGCGGGATATGTGGATGAAGTAACAAGTGATAAAAATGATACGTTCCGGGCGAAATATATTTCCTGCCTGAAGAAGTATTATTATATTGGAGGCATGCCGGAAGTGGTCATGACCTATATACAGGAAAAAGACTATAACGAAGTGCGAACAGTACAGCAGGAAATTCTGAAACTGTATGAGAATGATTTCAGTAAACATATAGAAAATAAAACGCAACTGGAAAGAACGCGTATGGTATGGAATTCCATTCCTATGCAACTAGCAAAGGAAAACAAAAAATTTTTCTTTGGTCAGATAAAGAAAGGAGCCAGGGCGGCTGATTTTGAAGTGGCGATTCAATGGCTGCAGGATTGCGGTCTGATATATAAGGTTTTCTGTGTGCGAAAACCGGGCATGCCCCTAAAGGCATATGCAGATTTTTCTTCTTATAAGCTATACATGATAGATGTCGGACTTCTTGGAGCGATGTCGGATCTGGACGCAGAGAGTTTGCTGGAAGGAAATCGTGTATTTACAGAGTTTAAGGGAGCGCTGGCGGAGCAGTATGTGCACCAGCAGATCGTCAGTACGACGAACTATGCTCCGTATTATTACTCAAATGAACAATCACGTAATGAAATCGATTTTTTGATTCAAGTGAAATCTGACGTCATTCCAATTGAGGTAAAGGCGGAAGAGAACTTGAAATCAAAAAGCCTGAAGGCGTATGTGGATAAATTTGCACCAAAATATTCCGTCAGAGTATCAATGAGCAGCTATCGCGAACAGGATTGGATTACAAATATACCACTATGGAATGTTTCCGGCAGTAATTTTTTGATCTTACGCGGACCTGTGGGCGGGATTTGAAACAGCAGCAACCCATAGTGATAACGGGGGTGGATATTTTTCGCATTGCTAAGGCTCTGGAGGTGACACTGCCTGAGGCATTCAATGAGTAGGCGGAGGTCTATACCGGAAGCGAATCGCATCTTGCCGTTGTGATTTTAAAGGAACTAAGTGATGGCAGCTGTAGTTTAGGACGCAGATGTGCCCGAGAGCGATAAAACATTTTTCAAAGGAAACGCTGATTTAACGAGCGTGACCTAAGAGGCTTTTTCTTGCTTTTCTTCTCATGTGTGCATATAATGTATTCTGCGAAGATGTATGGAGGCAGGAAATCATCAACCATCTGGCGATGATCGTTCCCCGTCTGCTCCAGCTTTTGGAGATGGTATTTGCCGTCCTTGTGGATTCCTATAACAGAAAAAAACATAAAAAGGTCATGCTTATCCTCGCATTTTTCGTGTTCAGCCTAATTGCACAGAATTATGCGGAAAACACATTGGCGGCGAGTGAGCAGCCGCACTTTCTGTACAACACAATAGCGACCATTAAGGCGTTGTGTAATAAGAAGCCTCAAAAGGCAGCGGAGGTCGCGTATGCACTTGCCGACAGGTGTGAGGAGTACACTGCACTGGTTACGGTGAGAACATTTGGAGAGTTCGACGTGTTCATTGATGGCAAGCTGGTCTCCTTCCCACGCGCGAAGGCAAAGGAACTTTTGGCGTACCTTGTTGACAAGCATGGCGCGGACAGCATCCTGGACATGAAGAAAGGGACGCTGCGGGTCCGCCCGGAGATGTTTGAGTGTGACATGTATCGTTTTTCGAGGGTCATCTCAATGCGATCAATGCTTACGGGGTGAATATATGAGTGCAGGAATCCGCTTTTCAACAGTTTATTGGCTGATGGCGGATTTTTTATTTTCAAAATTTATTATAAAAAGATATGTTATTTGCTGGACATTAGATGGACAAGCGGATTTAAAGTGTATATTAAGATTAAATCGACTTGCAATGAAAAATAATAATGGGGAGGATTTACTATGTTAAACATCGAAAAGGCAAAGAATGGAGACGAACTGAAATTAGCACTTGCAGGAAGACTTGATACGACGACTGCTCCGCAGCTTGAGGCGGAAATGAAGGAAAATCTGGATGGAATAGAAAGTCTGATCCTTGATTTTGAGAACCTGGAATACATTTCATCCGCAGGTCTGCGTGTGCTTCTCTCGGCCCAGAAGATCATGAATAAGCAGGGCTGCATGGTTGTGAAAAACAGCTCTGAGGAGATCAAAGAGATATTTGAGGTAACCGGCTTCTCCGATATTCTTACTATAGAGTAAAAGAAGCACATAAACGGAACTTAACGTGTGATCGAGGAGAACATAATGAACAAACGACTTATATCCATAATTTCGCTTATGCTTCAGGCTGGCGTGTTGATGCTGCTTCTGACAGGGTTTGCAAAGCAGGAGAAGCAGCCCATTACCTCCCTGGATCAGCTGGCGCAGTCCGGAGTCACTATCGCCGTGGGTATCGACAGCCCGGAGGAGGCATCTCTGGCGCGGGATTTTCCCGATGCGAAGCTGGTGATCTACAATGACATATTCCCAGCCTATACGGAGGTGGCTAACGGCAGGATTGATGCCTGCGTCTACGCCCGGCGGGAGATGGAGTTTGCCCTTCAAAACGGCGTCCAAGGCGTTCGTCTGCTGGACGAAAATTACTCCACGAACAAAATTGCAGTGGGGATATCCCCGATATCAACGATCCCCGATCTTCAGGGGAAGCTGAACACCTTTATCGCGGAACTAAAGTCGGATGGCACGTTGGACGATATGTATGATCGCTGGGTGATTCGCGGCGATGAAACCATGCCGGATATCCCCCAGGCGGGAAACCCATCCTTTACGCTGCGCGTGGGTACGACAGGCACTGTGATGCCCTATTCCTACTACATCGGCACGGAACTGGCGGGATACGATATCGAACTGGCCAAACGCTTTGCCTGGTGGCTCGGGGCGGGTCTGGAGTTCAAAGTGTTTGACTTTGGCGGGATCATCCCCGCCGCGCAGGCCGGGAGCATCGACTGCATCATGTCGAATCTGTTTTACACCGAGGAAAAGGAGGAATCCATTCCTTTTTCCGATGTGTTGTTTGAAGTGGAAATCACCGCGATGGTGCGCGATGAGGGGCAAGATAGCGGGAATGAAAAGGAGCAGAGCACGGAAGCAGTCAGGTGGCAGGACTATAACGGAAAGCGGATCGGTGTCCTGACCGGGCCGTTGATGGAGGATGCTGCCGCGGAATATTTCCCGGACAGTGAATATCTGTTATTTAACAGTTATCCGGACTGTATCGCGGCACTGCTTGCGGGGAAAATTGACGCATATTTGGGAGATGAGCCGGGATTGAAATCCGTCCACGCACAGCAGCCGGAGATCGATTATATCCATGACCGGATCACTGAAAATAACTACAGCTTTGCATTTCGCATAAACGATCCGGAGAGTGCAGCATTGTGTAAGGAGTTAAATGAGTTCCTTGCACGATGCTGGTCAGATGGCACGATGCAGGAGCTGGATGACATCTGGTTCGGTGTGGATGAGGACAAAAAAGTCGTGGACATGTCCGATCTGACCGGAAAAAACGGTACGGTCAAGGTTGTTACTACCTCAACGGATATGCCGTTTTCCTATATCAAGGACGGAAAGAATGTCGGTTACGATATCGATCTTGTTGTCCGCTTCTGCAGAGACAGAGGTTATGCTCTGGAACTGGGAGATGTGGATTTCGCAGGGCGTATCCCGGCCATCGAGTCCGGCAAGTATGACTTTACGACTGACATGAACGTGACGCCTGAGCGCCAGGAGCAGGTGCTCTTTTCAGACCCGACGAGCAAAGGCGGGATCGTGCTGGCAGTACTCGCAGAAGACCTTGCGGCATTAGCAGACGGAGACGATGCGGCATCAGATGAGCTGCTCGTTCGTTCCGCCGGGGAAGACGCCGTGGAGAATTCTTTTATAGAAGGAATAAAGTCAAGTTTTATAAAAACCTTTATCCGGGAAAATCGTTATCAGATGTTCCTAAAAGGGGTCGCAACCACCATGCTGATCACAGTATTGTCCATCCTGTTTGGCACAGCGGTTGGCTTTGGCCTGTTTATGCTGTGTCGGAACGGCAGTATCATTGCGAACTCTGTCACGAGATTTTCCATGTGGATTGTACAGGGCATGCCGATGGTGGTTCTGCTGATGATCCTGTACTACATTGTGTTTGCTTCCGTAGCCATCAGCGGTATTGCCGTGGCAGTGATCGGGTTCACTCTCACCTTCGGCGCAGCCGTGTATGGGATGCTGAAAATGGGTGTGAACGCTGTTGACAGGGGGCAGTATGAGGCGGCCTATGCACTGGGGCATACCAACCGGCACACGTTCTTTCGCATCATTCTGCCGCAGGCGATCCCTCATGTGATACCCGCCTATCAGGGAGAGATCGTGGGACTCATCAAGGCTACGGCTATTGTGGGATACATCTCCGTGCAGGATCTGACGAAGATGGGTGATATCGTGCGCAGCCGCACTTATGAGGCATTCTTCCCCCTGATCGCCGTCACAGTCATCTACTTTGTGCTGGAAGGACTCCTGGGCTTTCTGGTGAGCCGGTTCAGTGTCCGGATCGACCCGAAGAGACGAAAGAGGGAAAAAATACTGAAAGGGGTGGATATCCATGATTAAAATCGAACATCTGAAAAAAGAATACGCGGATGTAACGCCCCTGAAGGACGTAAATGTGGAAATCCACGACGGCGACGTTATCTCCGTGATCGGTCCCTCCGGTACCGGCAAGAGTACATTGCTTCGCTGTATCAATCTGCTGGAACCCCCTACGGAAGGACATATCTGGATCGATGGGGAGGATATTACGGATCGCAAATGCAATGTCCCGCTGGTGCGAAGGAAAATGGGAATGGTATTCCAGTCCTTCAATCTGTTCGGGCATCTGACGGTGATTGAAAATATCATGCTGTCACCCAGAGACTTGCTGGGAATGAGCCGCCAGGAGGCATACGATACCGGTATGCGGCTCCTGCGCACAGTGGGGCTGGCGGAGAAGGCGTTAAACTATCCCGACGAGCTTTCCGGCGGTCAGAAACAGCGTATTGCCATTGCGCGGACGCTGGCCATGAACCCGGACATCATCCTGCTGGATGAGCCTACCAGCGCTCTTGACCCCACGATGGTGGGGGAGGTACAGGCTGTTATCCGTGAGCTTGCAAAAACCGGAAAGACCATGATGATCGTCACCCATGAGATGAATTTTGCAAGGGCGATTTCCAACCGTGTGTTTTATATGGATGAGGGCGGTATTTATGAGGATGGCACGCCGGATCAGATTTTTGATCACCCGCAGGGAGACAATACTCGCCGCTTTGTAAGGAGACTGAAGGTGCTCGAACTGAACATTCGAAGCCGTGACTATGATTTCCTCGGAATGGCATCGCAGATCGAAGCATACTGCAATAAGAACCAAATACCGCCGAAGATAGCAGGGCAAATTCGGCTTGCTTTTGAGGAGACTGTGGAACAGCTGCTCATGCCCGCGCTTGAGACACCAAGGATCCAGGCAGTTGTGGAGTACTCTGAGGCGACGGGGAACGCGGAATGGACGATCCGCTATAGCGGATCACAGCTTAACGTGAAGGTGTCAGATAACGATCTTGCGCTTTCGGTCCTCGGAGGCATCACACAAACACTGGATTACACATGGAACGAGAGCGACGAACTGCCCAACCAACTGCGGATGAAGATCAGGAATAAGCAGGCGGGGTGAGATTACCAGTTCTTTTTCCGGAACCTGCAGCAGAACGTTTCGGATCGGATAACCGCATACCTGGAGAATCGTGTGCTGAGTGCGCTTTCTTGGACGGCATAAATAGGTCGATAAGAAGTGATATGTTTTGCTGTTGGTTTTCTGGAACTTGCTTGCCAGCTGTACCCTCAAAAACCAGTTGAAATTCCCGGCACAAAGCTATGGCGGAGACAACGATCAGGTAGTTTGGTCCGAACTGTGCGCTGACAAATGCGTTCAGCATTGGACATTCATAAACAGTTCACCGGAGAAGTACCGATTCCATCGAAGAGAGTTGCTCTTTTTTACAAAGTGAATGAATAGGATCAGGAGATATCACATTATAGGTAATTGCGAAACTCGCTCCGCGAGTTCGTAATTCTGAACAAAACAAGGTCGAAATCCAGCTATGCCGGATTTCACCGAAGCATTGCTGGCAGGTATTCTGCAGTTACTGTGGATAACTGCTCTGAACC
>CACYXH010000059.1 GCA_902778245.1 uncultured Lachnospiraceae bacterium
GGAACGATGGTTTTGCATGGTGATTCCTCCGATGGATTCATTTAATCATTTCATTATAGCAAAATATATGCAGGAAAACAATAATACCATATGCCATAAAATCAAGGTTGCATTTTGGCCATTCTATTGTAAAATGAAGCACAGAGGAGGTATCGTTATATGCAAAGGAGTAGAAATTTTATGAAATACCTGGCAGGGATATTCCTGCTGATTCTCGTACTTTTAGGCGGATGCGCAGGTGGGACGGCATCTTCCGGTCAGACAACGGAAAAGGCAACGCTGCAGGCATCAGGAGAGCAGGAAAGTGAAGAGCAGCGTGAAGTTTCGGAGGAAGAGGAATATACCTCCAAAGAGGATGTGGCACTCTATCTTCATCTTTTTGGGCATCTGCCGGATAACTTTATCACAAAAAAAGAAGCCAGAGAACTGGGCTGGGTCAGCAAAGAAGGTAATTTGGGCAAGGTCGCGCCGGGGAAGAGTATCGGCGGAGATTATTTCGGAAATTATGAGGGACTTCTGCCGGAAAAAAAAGGAAGAAACTACTATGAATGTGATATTGACAGTACCGGAGGGTACCGCGGCGCAAAGAGGATCATCTACTCCAACGATGGATGGATTTATTATACCGAGGATCACTACCAGACATTTGAGGAACTTTATTCCGGGGAAGAAGATCCAAAGTGAAAACGGGAAAGCGTGAAATATGGTGGGAAGGAAGTAGTGAGCAGAAAAACGAGGAGAAAGAATATGAGGATAGTATTGGATGCGCGGGAGATGAACCGCAAAAGAGAGGCGCATACTTACCTGAAAGAAAAGCTGGAATTCCCGGATTACTATGGAAATAATCTGGATGCTCTCTTTGACTGCCTCACTGATCTGGAAGAGACAGAGGTGGAATTTGAATATGCGCAGGAAGCGGGAGAATACTTTCAGAAAATATATCGCGTTTTTAGAAGAGCAGAGCAGGAAAACCCGGGGCTGCAGATATTTTAGCATAGTATATCCGCCGTGTATGGCGCATGCTTTTTTGTTTTGCATATACTGTAATAAATGATTGTTTACAGGATAGAAGCATGGATAATTATGTGGTTTTGTCAATTGAGACACATCTGTTTTTTGCAAGGATCATGAAAGAACATGCCCTATTTTTAGAGGCAGGGTTCCCGTGTAAGGAAGAAAAGTGGATACAGAAAGCAGATTGGTTCCGGGAACAGTTTGAGGATCTGCTCTGGCAGGTGGTAAAAATGAGTGATGGAATGGCATCTGCGGACTTTCTGGAGTCCGGTGAGATGGTAACGGAGTTTACGCTCCCGGCGGAAAGGCAGACCCGGTGCCTTACCGGAATTTCTATTGACAGTGCCTTGACAGAGGCGGAACAGAAGCTGAGGAGTGGTAATCCGGAACGGGTAAATCGCGGGATGGTGCAGGCTATCAACCGTATCAATGAGCGTGCGGTATGTTTGCTGAATGGATTGATTGATTTCAAGGAACGTATATTGCAGGAGGTAAAGCAGGGAGAACTGTTCACGGCCAACTATCCGCTGTTAATTCGGCATATTCAGCGTGAGGCGAAACTGTACCGGGCAATGCTGCAGGAGCTGATGCAGAACCGGCAGATCAGCCGCCAAAATCTGTGGGAGACGGAAGAATTCTGGGATCAGATCATGATGGAACATGCATTGTTTATCCGGGGGCTGCTGGATCCCACAGAGGTGGAACTCATATGTACCGCGGACGAATTTGCAGAAACATTCCGACAGCTTCTGGAGGCGGCGAAAGAGCAGGATTGCCGGGTAACGGAAAGTAAGTCACAGCAGGAATTTGCAGAAACATTGAAAGAGACACAGCGGCTTCGGGATTTTAAGACAGCAGGAGCTGAGGGAATCCTAGGCTGTAATATAGCCTCCATTATCCTGCCCCTGCTGGCGGATCATGTGCTGCGGGAGGCAAACCATTATATCCGTATTTTAGAAGCAGGGTATGTGCGGTAAACGAAAAGGCGGATGCCAGGTGGATCTGAAACAATTTGGATGGAAAAATACGCTGGAGGACGCTATGAGGCTGAGGGAAGAGTTTTCCAGGGCATGTATATAGAATCGAGGTTTTGATGAGCAGAGGAACAGAGTTTCTTAAACTTGTGACAAGGCGGCTGCAGGACCGCATTGATGAACTGGGTGGAAAAATAGAAGAAACTCAGCGTGATATCGAGGGAATGCATGAATATTATTGGGATAATTACACTGAGATGGATCAGTATGGGTATGAGGATTTTGATAATCAGCAGGCATTATTGACCCAGGTAAATGCCAAACAGGAGAGCCAGAAATTAAGACGGAAGATGCTGCGTATGCTGGATGCTCCATTTTTCGGCAGCGTTGATTTTGTGTATTCCGGGGAAGAAGAGGCGGAAGTCTTCTATATTGGCATCGGGAATTTTGCAGAGAAAGCCGGGGGAGTTCCGCTGATCTATGACTGGCGCGCGCCGGTCAGCGGATTGTTCTATGACTTCGACAAAGGTCCGGCCTCCTATGAGGCTCCAGGGGGAGTGATGGAGGGTGAAATCCGATCCAAATGGCAGTACAAGATCCGTGATGGCAGAATGGTCTATGAGTTTGAGAGCGATACGAAAATTGATGATGACATTCTGAAACAGGAACTGGGGGCCAGCGGGGATATTCAGTTAAAAAATATTGTACGGACGATCCAAAAAGAGCAAAATGCCATTATCCGAAATACAAAAGACCGGATCCTGGCAATTCAGGGGGCTGCGGGGAGTGGAAAGACTTCCATTGCCCTGCACCGGGTAGCCTATCTTCTGTATCATGACAGGAAACATCTGAATTCTTCCAACATTCTGATCCTGTCTCCAAACAGTGTATTTTCAGACTATATTTCCCATATCCTGCCGGAACTGGGGGAAGAGAACATTCGGGAAATGAGTTTTGACCTGTTTGCCTATCGTAAACTGCGGGATGTGGCAGCGGACTGCGAGGACCGTTATCATCATATCGAGGCGCAGATGCGCTATGGAACTTCCCCTAACTACCAGTGGAAGCAGTCCCCGTCTTATGTGCGGGCGGTGGAGGGATTTCTGATGGAACTGGAGGACCGCCTGGTGGATTTTCGGGATATAGAGTACAAAGGATTTTCCAAAAAGGCACAAGAATTGCTGGTATTGTTTTATTACAAATTCTATGAAATACCTCTTTTGTCGCGAATGGAAGCAGTGATGGAGTATTTCGTTGATGAATATGAGACGCTTCGCGGGCGGACGATCTCAGAGGAGGAACGGGAATTGATCCGGGAACGCTTCCTTGGAATGTACGTTACAACGGATGTGTATGAGATATATAACTGGCTGCTGGAGGAACAGGGGCTGCCGCAGCTTACCTCGCTGCCGCTGGAGCAGAGATATCTGGAATATGAGGATGTTTATCCTATGCTGTACCTGAAATACCGTCTGAAAAACAGCAGGGGCAGGAAAGAAATCCGCCATCTGGTGATTGACGAGATGCAGGATTATTCTTATCTGCAGTACGTGATCCTGGAACGTATGTTTTCCTGTAATATGACTCTGCTAGGCGACAGAGCGCAGACAGTGGCAAAGGAGCAGCAGGATGTGCTGCGGTTTCTCCCTAAAATTTTTGGCCATCAGATGCGTCGGATCGAGATGAAAAAAAGTTATCGGAACACGGTGGAGATTGCGGAGTACGCAAAAAGTATCAGCGGCATTACGGGGATAGAGTACCTTCAGCGGCATGGAAGACCGGTGATAGAAAAGGGTTTTGTTTCTTGGGAGGAACTGCTGAGGGAAGTGCTAAGTCAGGTAAAACTTGGACCGGAAGAATACGAGACAGCCGCAGTGCTGACTATGACGGAGAGAGAAGCCAAAGCGTGCTATGAGATGCTAAGGGCGTTGCACAAGGATGACCATGGATACCGGATATCCTATATTGACCGGGACAGCACGTCATTTAAAAAAGGCTTGACCGTTACGACCTTTTATCAGGCGAAGGGTTTGGAGTTTGACCAGGTATTTATTGAGGGCGGAAGCAAGAGCAATCCGTTTTTCCGGCAGTTCCGGTATATCTGCGCTACACGTGCACTGCATGAGTTGTTTGTATACGAATGTCAGGATCCTTGGAAACCAAAATTAAGGTATAACCTGAATGACAAAGACTTTTTTAAAATGTATAATAACGGTACACTGATGCAGCGATAGATACTCTTTTCGGAGGCGAAGAATGAATCAGTTTGAATTTATCTATCCGGTTATTGACGCAAAGCGAACCGGGGTGAATATAAAAAAAGAATGCCGGAAACAGGGATTTACTGCGAAGCGTCTTCAGCATTCTTTGGGGTTGGGTGCTATTCAGTCAATATATGACTGGTTCAGCGGCAGAACACTGCCTTCACTGGACAACCTTCTGGCGATCAGCAGGCTCCTTGGAGTTCCCATGGAGAAGCTGATCATATGCCGGGAGGAAGCGGAGAAAGAAGTGTGCTGCCCGGTAAGTTTTTTTGAAAGAGTTCTCACATACTGGAAAGGACTTTTTCGGATTTCTATTTACTGTCAGTATTGCAGGTAACTATTCCGGGCGTTTTTCTTCTTCCTGATACGGGACAAATTCCAGTAAATCTTCAATCTTACAGTCCAGAGCGGTGCATAATCGAGCCAGAACAGCAGTATCCAGACGGGTGACCTGATTGCTGCAGTATTGGTTGATCTGAGTACGCTGCATTTCCGCTCTGTGAGACAGCTTACTTTTGCTGAGACCTCTGGCTTTCAAAAGATCATCCAGTTTGATTTTTATTGAACCGAAATTGATATCTTCCATACTCTGCTTCTCCTTTATCCTGTTGTATTTCGCATACTGTTTTCAAGAAATGGTGATAAGTTTAGTTTAAGAAAAACAGGAATAAAATATAAGTTCCAGAATATCTGATTGAGAAAGTAAGGATTAAAAAATAAAAGCTAAAAAATCAACTCTAAAAAACACAATCTAAATTCCTGCACACTAATATAACTTTAACAAAAAACCTTCAATTACTGCCATGAGCACCGATCCGGCTTTTGAGTGGGTGAAGCGCCATATTTATTTTTATAGGCATAATAGAAAGACGCATAGTTCTTAAAGCCGCTATGGTAGCAGGCATCTGTCACGGACATTCCCTTAGAAATACAGCTTCTGGCCAGGAACAGCCGTTTTTCTGAGATATATTTACCGATAGTGTATCCGGTTTCTGCCTTAAACAGATGCATCAGATAGGAGCGATTCAGAAAGGCTTCTCCGGCAATACGGTCTACAGAGAGATCATTTTCTGTGAGATGATCATTGATATATTTCAGCATACGCTGAACCACCGGATTAGCTGTGATGGCATCCGCTCCCTGAAAGTTTTCCTGCTCTGTCAGGCGGTTTATTAGTATGAGAAATTCCATCAGTTTGATCTGCTGATACAACTCCGAAGCGTATTCCCGGCTTTGATACGAAACAGCCAGATCCCGGCAGACGGTGGCGAATGGAGTATGATCCCAGTTTGGAACACGAACCAATCCGGAGTGCCGCTCACGGCTTTGCTGAAAACATCGGAACAGATCGCTCCCGTCTTTACGGCTCTGTTCAAAAAAGTCCGGTGATACATAGATGATGATCCGATCATAAACGGAATCATCATGGATGATAGGTTTGTGGATTTCTCCCGCCTGTACCAGTATGATATCATTGGGCTGCAGCGCGTATTGCATTCCCTCGATTATGTAACTAACATTTCCCTGAAGAAAAATTAGAATCTTGTGAAAATCATGATAATGGTAGTCAAAAGTCTTCCGGGTCTGGTCGATAACGTGGAACAGGCGGAAATTGCTGTCCAGATAGCCGGTTTTCTGATAAATCTGCTCTATATCCATAATTCAGTCCTCTGCTGATATTGATTTACTGTACTTAACTGCCTTAATTGTAATACAGTATACAGCACTTTTTAAAAGGTTTAAAGCACAAAAATGATATTTCTTGGAAAAAATGTCTGCTATGATAGGATTTACAAAGAAGCAATTCACGTTAAGAGGCGGAACGATCATGGATACAATTCTTTTGAAATATCATTATATGGGAAATGACTATCTGGTGTATGACACCTGTAAAAACGATATTGCATTAGAGCCAAGAACGATCCGGACTATCTGTGCAAGGAATTTTAGCCTGGGTTCCGCAGGTTTGCTGGCAGGATCGGTAATGGATGACGGTCAGATGACTTTAAAAAATTATCGGCCTGATGGAAGTGAAGCGGAGGTGACGCGTCCTGCCACCCGTATATTTAGCCAATACCTGCAGGATGCCGGTTATCCTGGCTGCCAATATGCACCATCTACTCCTTCCATAGACTATGCAGAAATTTCTTCGCCGGAGAAAACTGGAAAGGAAAAAGAGCGTGTGGAAGAAATAGGAAAACTTTTTCTGTCTGAAACATTTATCGCTAAGAATCATATGAACAGGTGCCGGATGGCATAATCGAAATTACTCTGTACAAATTTCTGCGCATTCGCTATAATCATAATCATGCATTCGAACCATTACTGTTGTAGTTTGGAGATTATTATGCACACAAATAAAAAATACGGGGTATGGATAGGGATCCGATCGACGATGGGCGGGCTGGTGCTGTCAGAATGGAAGGAATCTCAGAAGCAGAGGCTTCTTGAAAAAGTAAGGGTGTATGAGGATAGTGTAAAAAATGTGTAAGGAATATCATGTAATCGCGCTGGATATGGATGGGACAGCGTTAAACGATAAGAAAGAGATGGGGCTGAGGACAAAGAATGCGATACACAAAGCTCTGGCTGTCGGCAAAGAAGTGGTGTTTTGTACCGGAAGATCCTATGCGGAGATGGAAGAAATGCTTGGAGAATTTCCAGAAATTCATTATCTGTGTGGAGAGAGCGGAGCCCTGCTTTATGATCTGAAAAAAAGCTGTCCGCTAAAACTGATATCACTTCGGGAAAGAGAGATATTGTGTATTCGTAAAACAATTGCAGGAAGAGACATTATGCCTCATTTTATCAGTGAGGGACGTTCCATAGTGAATTCCTCTCAGCTTCGGAGGATGGAGTATTACCAAATGGGAGCCTATCAGCCGGCCTATCTGCGGACTGCCATGGAAGTTGAAGATGTCTTTGGGATGGCAGAACAGGAAAAATGCAGTGTGGAGAAGATAAATCTATTTCACACGAATCCTTCTGAGAGGGAAAAGACAAGAGAAGCATTGAGGCAGCAGCATCTTTCTCTCACCATGGTGGACTCAGAACTATCCTCTCTGGAATGCACCAGGCAGGGAGTCAGTAAGGCTACCGGCCTCAAAGCTTTGTGTAAAGAACTGGGTATCAGTTTGGATCAGGTGATCATGGTCGGGGATTCGGATAATGACTATGAAGCACTACAGGCAGCTGGTTTGGCAGTGGCCATGGGAAACGCCAATGAGCGGGTAAAAGCACTCTGCGATGTGCAGGTGGCGGATAACAATCATGACGGCTGCGCGCAGGCAATCGAACAATACCTGTTGGGTGGACTGATATGAAGATCATAGCAAGAATAGAGAGTGATTTTAAAGAAAAGTTTGGAATCCCCAGGCAGAGCTGCATCATACCGGAATTGAAAGCACGAATTGTGTTTCAACCGGAATACCGCAATCCTCACGCGGTTATGGGGCTGGAAGAGTATTCTCACATATGGATTCTGTGGCAGTTTTCAGAGGCGGTAAGGGAAAACTGGTCTCCTACGGTATTGCCGCCCAGGCTTGGAGGAAAAACCCATGTGGGAGTGTTTGCCACCAGGTCACCGTATCGTCCGAATCCCATTGGTCTTTCCTGCGTGGAACTGGAGAAAGTCGAGCATGATCTGAAACTTGGACCGGTGCTGTACGTGGCGGGTGCGGATCTTCTGGACGGTACTCCTATCTACGACATCAAGCCCTACCTGGCCTACACAGACAGCCATCCGGAGGCAGTATGTGGCTTTGCAGACCGAGTGAAAGACTATGAATTGAAAGTAGTATTTCCTGATGAATTCCTGAGGCGACTCCCCGAAGAAAAGAGGGAGGCAGCAATAGAAATATTGCGCCAGGATCCAAGGCCGCCATACCAGAATGACCCGAAGCGGCGCTACGGAGTAGCATTTGCAGGCTACGACATCCGATTTCATGTAGCGGACGGCGTGCTGACCGTGTGCGAGGTCGTAGAATTTAACGGGAAGCCGCACTAAAGCATGACATAGTAGGAATTAATGCGGAATAAATGGAAGATCCGCACAACCCGCAGCATTCGGAATACTTTGTTTTTGTTAAACCGGGGTACAGGTAATCTGCAGTCCAGCGCAGTGCATACTCTGCGCAGAAAATGAGAATCGTCACATTTTCAGCCCATTGAAAGATAGCATCATAATGTTTCAGGTCATCAAACGTCTGAAGAAACATGGCCGCTATATTGATCAGGATTATGATAACAATGAAGTAATCAAAAAAACGGCTGCCCCTGTCACATTTGTTTCCATCTGGATAATATCAAAGATTCTTTTTTCTTGTTTTGAAGAACATCTATGATATCGTGCAAGGTAGTACCTCCCTATTTTTTTCATAATATTATAGTACAGGGATAAAGTGGAATTTGCAAGCAAGTCACGCTCGTTTTTGGAGAGGAGAGAAAAAATGGACAAAATATATTGTGAAAAGTTATTCATAATTCAAAAATATGTAGAAATTGCAAAAAAGTATTGTGCAGCGTCCCATTACATGTTAATTTAGAGTCAGTTTAGGAACGTTTCCGTTATAGGTTGCGTTTCTATTTCCTATGGGGAAAATAGGAAAAATATAAAACGTAAGGAAGCAGGAGGACTATCTTTATGAGGCGAGGGAGACACAGTAAAGCGCTTGCTCTTGCGATGGCCGTGATCATAGGGGTTTCAAACACCCCGGTGAATGCGCTGTCAGAGAGTGTGGAGCAGACGACAGAGTTGACGACAGAAGCGATTGATCAGGCGGCCGAGCAGGCTGCGGCAGAAGAAGCAGCACGTCAGGCAGCACAGCAGGCTGAGGCAGAAGAAGCGGCGCGCCAGGCGGCCGAGCAGGCTGCGGCGGAAGAAGCGGCACGTCAGGCAGCAGAGGAAGCTGCGCATGAGACGGAGAAAGCTGCTGAAACAGAAACAGAAGGAAACCCGGAGACGGAGCAGCAAACCGAAGTACAGGTCGATCATGATCCTGAAACGGAAACAGAAGCTGCCCCGGCGGATGAGACGGAGACAGAGCAGGAAACGGAAGCGGAAACCGCACTGCAGACGGTTACGGTTCATTATGAAGCGCAGCCGGGAGGAACGGTAAGCCTGTCAGAAGAAACCCTGGAGATCGGATCAGGAGATATTCAGCTGCAGGGTTCTACGGCACAGGCATTGGAAGATTATATTTTCCTTGGCTGGCTAAATGAAAACGGTGAAGTAGTCAGCAAGGAGAAGGATTTTGTGCCGAATGCCGAGGATCTGGTATCCGGCACAGTGGTGTTTACGGCCAGCTTCTCTCAGGTCAGCTTTTCAGGAGCAGACCGGGGCGTGAATGTAAAGGTGGTTGCGGAAGCTGAAACGTTCCCGGCGGGAACTGTCATGACCGTGGAGAGATTACCGCAGCAGGAAGCACTGGCGATCGCAGAGGAAGCGCTGGGCATCGAGGATGGTGATTATTCCCCGGTGAGAAGTGCGGTAGCAGTGGATATTTCTTTCTGGCTGGATGATGTGAAGATTGAGCCTGAAAAGAAAGTCCAGGTGGAACTTACGCTGGATAAACCGATGGATAATGACGAGGGCAGCGTGCAGCAGGTGGTTCATAAACCGGATGACGAAGAAGCCGTGGTGCTGGAAGAAAAGCAGGTGGAGACCGTTGATGAGCAGGGAGCTACTTTTGAGGCAGACAGTTTCAGTATCTATGCGCTGCTGGAAACCGATGCAGCACATCTGAGCGATTTTAAGATCAGCAGCGTGGCTACCGGTTCAGCACCCTGGGATGAGAACGACGAGGCGGGAAACGATAGTTCACCTACGAACAACGTTATCCGTTCCTTTGACCAGCTGGCATATGAACTTTCCTATGAGACTACGGTATATGGCGAGCAGGACTCTTATCAGAGAGCTTACCTCTGGTTCCGCTTTGAACTTCCTTATGAGAAGGATATCGCCGAGTTTGACACCAACAATATGAACTGGATGTCTACGGATGAAGGATATGAGTGGAAACTGGAAACAGAGGAGATCGATGGAAAAAAGACCCAGGTTTTGACCTGCGCGATGCGTCTGATGGCTAAGTCCGGTGAAGAAGGATCTTCTGCAATACCGGGCATGGGAACTGCCACAGTCTTTATATCGGTATATGGTGCTTCCAATGGCGCTAAGATCCAGCCTACGTTTTATGCCTGGATGGATCATAACCAGGGCGGAGGAGAATACAGTTGGTTCAAAGCAGACGGCTCCACTGGGCATGATTCTTCCCATGAGGCGAATGAGGTGAAGAAGGCAGTCGCTGATGAGGTGAGCGTGAGCGCAGTTCCCCGCTACAATGTGAAACTCGCCCCCGTTTCTTTGGGCCGTGTGGGTACAATTGGGACGTTTGATTTTGACACCGGAAACGATCTGGCTCAGAACAAGGGACTGGGAAAGGTAACGGGTCAGCTGATGGCGTATGGCGTTACGATCCAGATGTACGGAGACGGAGAGAAGAGGCTGAAGGGTATAGAACTTCCGGACGGACCGATCACGTTTGATCTGGAATTTGAAGCAAGTTATACATATTCCGAGGAGGGAGAGGACGGCTCTCTTACAGAGAAAACCGCTACACTTGGAAAAGAGAATTTCCCCCTGCTGTGGAGCGCGGAGGGGAACAGGAGCGCTGGCGCTCAGCAGGATGAAAGAAATGTAAAACAGTTCGGTGAGGGTTACGCGTATGGTGCAGCTCCCTGCAATTCCATAAACAGAAAAAATCTTGAAGATCTGGGAACAACTGGGAGCGGATACTGCTGGAACGGCGGTACCTGGAGAGCCGTGCAGGATTCGGATAGCCGCACGATCCACTTTACTGTGGACGGTTATGTTATAAATCCTCTTTGGTTTCCGCATCATAATATTTCTCAAAAACAAACAACGAACACCTACTATAATCCGGCGGACGGGGTGAAGAGCTGCTGGAAGGCATGCTTCTCCGCAGGAGAGGTGTATTTGGTGGTTCCGCATGAAGATCTGGTAGAAAAGTATGGAAGCCAGGGAAATCTGAATTTGGTAACCCGGGATGTGAACCTGAAAGCCACTTCGGTGACCGGACAGAAGCAGGCAGATTCCGACGGAACGAACGACGCACAGAGGGTAACAAGCGATGACAAGGATGTGAGAGACCTTACCTTGCTGCCTCCCGGAACCTATATTACCCGAATTAAGTACGGATCTTACGAGCTTACCAAAGCAAACATCTGGACAGATGTCAATACGGGAGATGATTTGGAAGGACCGTATACCGATACGCAGGAGGACTCTACTTCACTTGGATCCGGTGTTGCCATTGAGTGGCTGCAGGATTGGGGTCCCAACGGATCGGAGCTGAATTCCATCACGGCAGCGGACGCTCTGATGAAGTTTGACGATAAAGCGCTGGAACTGGATACCAGTAAAGATTTTATTACATATGATGCTTCCGGATATTATAACAGCAGTTCGGTTACATATCTGTACGCCTACAAACCGGATGGATCCGGATGGAGCAGCGACGCAGAACAGACGAACACGAAGATCGAAGATCTGGTGTATTCTACGTCCTATGGTTCCCTGGGAACCTGTGTTGGTATTTTAGCCCAGTACCGCAATCCCGACGCAAGGATGATTAAGATTGACAAGTTTTATAATATCGCGTTCTTCAAGGTAAAAACAGATACCAGCCTTCTGGGTCATGTGGCGCAGACTACTGTGGCGACCAGGTATGCCAGAAAACATCAGTTGGAAGAGGGACGCGTTGCTGCTACGATTTCTGAGGACCGGGAAACCTGGTTTGAGGAGATGGTGCAGATGCGTGGAGCGGCTTATTACGGCTACTTGAGCGCAACAGGTACGGTAACAGATAAATTCAGCAAGGCCGTCTATACAGAAGACGGAACTTATAATGGAGGATCCGGAGCGCCTTATTACGGTGACTCCCTGTATCTGGTAAACTATAAATCTTACATAAATAACAGCGTGAGCCAGCTGGCAAAAAAAGACGAGCCGGCGAAGAAACAGGTATTTAATCTGGATTACGGCGAAGATACCGTGGATTTCTGCCTGCGTCCTTCCATGGACATTCAGCAGGGTGTTGCTTGGGATAAAACCACCACGGTGACCATCGTGGATACTCTTCCGAAGGAATTGATCTATGTTCCCGGTACCTGTGTGTTTGGCGGTACCTATGTTGAAAATGAAACAGCAGGACTGAGCGGAAGCGTTACAGGAGGGAATCTCCTGACGGAAAATGAGACTTCCGACTGGAGCGCGGACGGGCAGTCAGGTGAGATCACGTTCACTGCGGAGGAAAACGTGGACGGGTCGACGACGCTTACCTGGGTGATCACAAATGTGAAAGTGCAGGAGGAAGTTCCGCCAATCTACTTCAAGGCTAATTTTGCCGCGGATGTGAATGTAATAGATTCCTATGCGAGTGAGGCAGTTATCAATACCACGGAAGACCAGCGTACCCACTCCGCAGACAATGGAAATTATTCGAGCGCTACGGTGAGAGTGACCTTCCAGGGAAGCGTATCTCTGACGCAGACGCTGGAACCGAAGTTTAATGAGATTAATACGGATCTTACCTGGAAGATCAGGTATAATAACAACAGCGGAACAAATAACTACGAAAAAGAAGTGATGATGGTAACACTTCCGCACAAGTCCAGTCAGGGCAGCGCGGGCATTGCGTCCAACTACCACGGTAGTTATACAGTGAGCGGTTTTACTGTAATGCCCGAGGAAGGAAAGAGCATCAGTGATTATACAGTATGGTATACCACAGACACAGCGGGGTATTCGCTTCAGTCACGTCATTTGAAGGTGGAAGAAGTTACCGCGAGAAATTCCGGCGGAGCGGCATGGTCGAGCGCCGCAGTTTCGGGAACTGCAAACGGAGAAGGATACTATAGTGTGAGCGTTCCGGAGAACACGACGGCGATCGTCATCATTGGTCCTTTTGACGCACAGAAAAGCGTTGGCGCTAGCCTCCAGATCACTCCAAACGGAAATGCAGCAGGCGATACTTACTGGAACAATGTTTCTACCACAAACACAAATGGAACAGCTACGGTGAATGTGCCTGGCCGAGTAGTGAAACGATCTATTAGCGGTCTGGTATGGTATGATGACAACCACAATGGTCTCCGGGATTCTGGCGAGAACCTGGTGAAGGATATTCCGGTCATTGCCACATTGTATGCGGCGGATGATCTGACAACACCCCTTCATAAAGTGAATGATTCCAGCAGCACCTATACGATGAAGTTGGATAAGAATAGCAGTTATCTGTTTGACGGCTTACCGGAGGGATCCTATGTGGTGAAGTTTACCTCTGAAACCGACTTCAAACAGGAACTGGGACGCCTGAATGTCACGATCAAAGACGTAGAAAACAATGCGAATGACACGAAAGATTCTGATGTAACAGGAACATACGGCGATGATCTGATCCTGACATCAGCAGTGACGGATGCATACAAGATGCCTTCGGTGGCTGAAATTATTAAAACAAATTCTTATTTATATAAGAAAGAACATGTGGATATGGGTCTTTATCTGGTAAAAGATCCGGAGATCACAAAGAAAGTAAATGATGCGGAGCATGCCGATCTTAAGGCGCGTGACGAGGTATTTACCTATACCGTGACCACTACAGTTCCGGAGGATGAGAACCTGACGTCCTTTGTCATTACGGATACGCTGGTGGATGAACTGGAATTTGCACCAACGGATAAGACTGCAGTCAAATCCGCGGTGACCTCTGTAAAAATTGGGGAAACGCAGCTTGGCAGTGAGGAACAAAATGATCAGATAGACATAACAGGGCAGAAGCTGACGCTGACGCTGACAAAACAGCAGCTTGATGACAATAAAGGTGAAGAAGTTACACTGATTTTCACCGCGAAGATCAAAGAGGGCGCCAACCTTGAAAAATACATCGTATCTGTAAAAGATGGAGGGAATGGCAAACCTCTGGTACCAAATAAAGCAAGCTATGTCATCAATAACGATCCGAAACTGACGAAAGAGACGGATGAAGTAACGGTAACACCTCCGGATCCGGAAGACCCGCCAATCGAAAAGAAAGTCAACGGCAAGGAGCACGAGGATCTGGGTGAGCGCTATGAAATATTCACCTACACGGTAACAACAAAAGTGCCGTTGGATGCTACAGCGTTTACGATCACCGATACCCTGGTGGATGAATTGGAGTTCGCAAATACGGATGCGACAGCCGTCACCATCGGAGGAACCGCTCTGACCGCAGAGGAACTTGCAGAGGTGAGCCGTGCTGGACAGACGTTGACGGTAACACTGACGAAAGACCAGATAAACAAAAACGGTGATAAAGAGATTGTAGTGTCTTTCCAGGCTAAGATCAGGGAAGGCGCGAACCTGACCAAGTACATTGTTTCAGAGGAAGACGGAGGAAACGGAAGTCCTCTGGTACCGAACAAGGCAAGTTATATTATCAACAATGATCCGAAACATACGAAGGATTCTAACGAGGTAACGGTAACGCCTCCGGAAACGAAAAAACCGCCAATTGAAAAGAAAGTCAACGGCAAGGAGCATGAGGATCTGGGTGAGCGTTATGAAATACAGCCGTCACCATCGGAGGAACCGCTCTGACCGCAGAGGAACTTGCTGCCCAGGTGAGCCGCGAGAGTCAGGTTCTGACAGTGAAATTTACCGAAGCTCAGGTGAAAGCAAACGGCGATAAAGAAGTAGTAGTTACCTTCCAGGCAAAGATCAAAGAGGGAGTTAACCTGACGAAGTACATTGTTTCAGAGGAAGACGGAGGAAATGGAAAACCGCAGGTACCCAACAAAGCCAGATATATTATCAATGATGATCCGAAGCAGGCGAAGGATTCCAACGAGGTAACGGTAACGCCTCCGGAAACGAAAAAACCGCCAATTGAAAAGAAAGTCAACGGCAAGGAGCATGAGGATCTGGGTGAGCGTTATGAA
>CACYXH010000060.1 GCA_902778245.1 uncultured Lachnospiraceae bacterium
AACGATGTCCGGGCAAATGTAACGCAGCAAAGTGAAGGTAGGAAACTATGTTTTCAGCAGGCATTATTCCTTACAAGCCGTCATTACGCAGTGGGTGTTCCAGAAATCATGTCTTTTGGGACGACTAAGGAAGTCGTTCCAAAATCCGCCTGTCGGCGGATATGCCCCTTCGGGCCTAGGCGAGTACGATTAGGAAACATTTGATGTGTTTCCTAATCTATAGCTAATGAAATTTATAAAAATCATGTGAGGTACAAAAAATGAGCGATAACAATATCTGCAATGGCGATTGCAACAGCTGCGCTTCTGAATGCATTGGTGAGGGCGGCGCTACTGTCACCTTGAATCTGGATGATGGTTCTACTGTGGAATGTGCGATCCTGACCATCTACGAGGCAGCCGGAAAGGACTACATCGCCTTGCTTCCCCTGAATGAAAACGGGGACAATGAAACCGGTGAGGTTTATCTGTATCGTTACACAGAAGAAGACGGACAGCCTTCTCTGGATAACATTGAAGATGACGAGGAGTATGAGGCGGCTTCCGATGGCTTCGACCAGTGGCTGGATGAACAGGAATACAATGAGCTGGTTTTTGAAGATGACGAGGAAGTCGAAGAATTGAATTAATCCCTCAGCAGTACTTCCAGAAAACGTGACGGCTCCAACCGTTTGCCGTAACGTTCTTTCAGGTAAAACAGATGCAGGCGTTTTTTGGCGCGGGTCATACCCACGTAGAAAAGACGCCTTTCTTCTTCAATATCAGCCTCCAGCACAGCCTTGCGATGGGGAATCATATCCTCGTTGATATCGGGAAGATATACTTCTGTGAACTCCAAGCCCTTGGCACTATGGAGGGTTGACAGTATCACTGCATCCCCCTCCCCGTCACGCTCTGTCTGCTGCTGCTCCAGGGTACACCGATACTCTTGAATATGTTCAAACCACTCCAGGTGAGTCTTGAATGTCCTGGCACTCTCTTGCAATTCCTCCAGCACGTCCAGCAGTTCTTCCTCCTTGATCCGCCGATAACCGGCATATTCTTTTATATAATTCTCGTACTCCATTCCGTGGCGGATAAAGTTGACTGCCGCATAAGGTCTCATATTTTTCAAATGCATCAGATCATTTTCCAGTTTGTCAATACGCTGCACCATCCATGGCTTATCGTCATACCAGGTACGCAGCCGTTCAAAGTCAAAGGCAGGCGTATCCACGCAGTCCCTGCTGATGTAACGTTTGGGCCGGTTCATGATCCGCAGAAAATCCCTTCGCTCCCGAATACCCAGGGCCAACCTCAGATAAGCCAGAAGATCCTCCGCGATCCAGTGATCGTAAAGATTCGGCATCCGGTCCCGCATCTGGAATGGGATCTCAAACTCCATTAATTTCTCCGCAATATACCGCCCGCCGGTATTTGTGCGGGTCAGGATTGCCAGATCAGAATACTGATAACCGGCTTTTATGGCATCCCGGATACTTTTTATCAAATAGAGCGCTTCCTGCTCCTGCCCCTGAAAGCAACGAAGTTCCACCGCCTCTCCCTGCCGGGCAGAGCATTTGATATCCTTTTCGTAACGATTCTTGTTTTCCCGAATAACTATGCCTGCGGCTTCTGTTATTGCAGCCACAGAACGGAAATTCTGATCCAGCAAAATGACATCTGCCTCCGGATAATCTTTCCGGAAATTCAGCATGATCTCCGGCTTGGCTCCACGAAAACGGTAGATGGACTGATCGTCATCCCCCACAATAAACAGATTATCCTCCGGCTGAGCCAGCAGCCGCACTACCCCATACTGCAGCTGGTTGATATCCTGGAATTCATCCACCAGAATGTAGCGAAAATGCCGCTGCCACTGGGCCAGAATATCTTTCCTTTCCCGAAAAAGCGCATTACAATAAACCAGCATATCATCAAAATCAATCTGATTGCTTCGCTGCAGACGATTCTGATACATCTGAAATATTTTCCGAAAATTCTCTTCCGAGCAGTTGGTGGAATAATAATGTTCCAGCGGAATCTGTTCATTTTTTACCAGACTGATCTCCGACGCCAGATCCGAGAGGAACTCTTTTTCATCTTCAAACTCCAGCTTCATATAATCCGCGATTTCTCCAAGAATCCGGTATTTCTGTTCTTCCCGGAGGATATTGGAGGCGGTATAGTGGTAAGCATATTTTAAGATCTGAAAAAAGACCGCATGGAAAGTACCAAAGGTTACCCGGTATCTCTTACCTCCCGTCAGCTGCTCAAAACGTTCCCGCATCTGCGCAGCGGCAGCTTTTGTAAAGGTAATGACCAGAATCTCCTCCGGACGTACGCCGTAATGCTCGATCAGATATTTTGTTCGATTAGTAATAACAAGGGTCTTTCCGGAGCCTGGGCCTGCCAAAACCATGGCAGGCCCCTCTCCATGGGCGATTGCCCGTGACTGTGCTTCGCTTATGCGCATAACTCTCCTGAAATGTATAAAACTTAGTTTGTTTCGTTCTAAATATTTTAGAATTAAATATCTTTAGGCCTCCGTCAGCATCGTGATCGCCTTTTTAAACCGCAGGATCGTCTCTCCCTTGCCGATGACTTCCATAATTTCCGTGGCTCCGGCGGGGGTGTTCTGCTTTCCGGACACGGCAATACGCACCGGCCAGATCACATATCCTGCCTTAAAACCATTTTCATCTGCGTAGGCTTTCAGCACATTGTACAGCGCATCGTTACTGTAATCTTCCTGCGCCTCCAGCACCGGAAGCAAATCGCTCAGTACCTGAAGGGATTTCTGTGCATCGGTCTTCCATTTTTTGTTGGTATAGAGCGCCACATCATACTCCGGCAATTTCTCGAAGAAATCAATCATTTCCTCAATATCCGGGAAGACTTCGATCCTGCTCTTTACCATCTGCGCGATCTTCGGCAGATCATAATCCTTTGTGATGACATTTTTGATGTAGGGCAGAGCCATGTCGTAGAATTTATCAAACTCCATGGCCTTGATATACTCACCGTTCATCCATTTCAGCTTCTGGATGTCAAATACGGCCGGTGATTTGCTCATATGGCGGTAGTCAAACTCTTTTACCAGCTCTTCCAGGGAAAAAATTTCTCTGTTATCCTGAGGACACCATCCCAGCAGCGCCACATAATTGACGATGGCTTCTGTCACAAAGCCCTGTTCCAGCAGATCCTCAAAAGAAGAATGCCCGGAACGCTTGCTCAGTTTCTTATGCTCCTCGTCTGTGATCAGCGGACAATGTACATACACCGGCACTTCCCATCCGAACGCTTCGTACAGACGATTATACTTCGGCGCAGATGACAGATACTCATTTCCCCGGACCACATGGGTGATCCCCATCAGATGATCGTCCACTACATTGGCGAAATTGTAGGTGGGATAACCATCAGATTTGATCAGGATCATATCGTCCAGTTCTGCATTCGGAACCTCAATCTCTCCGTAAATTTCATCCACAAATTTTGTTACACCCTCTCTGGGGACATTCTGACGGATGACATAGGGCATCCCCGCAGCCAGCTTTTCCTCAATTTCCTCTTTGGAAAGATGGAGACAGTGTTTATCATAAACCACGATCTCCTTGCCCGCCACTTCCTGCTTCAGAGATTCCAGACGCTCCTTATCGCAGAAACAATAATATGCCTCTCCTTTTTCAATCAATCTCTTCGCATACTCCATGTAAATGCCCGCCGCCTGACGTTCACTCTGCACATATGGTCCTACGCCGCCGTCTTTATCCGGTCCCTCATCGTGGATCAGGCCGGTCTTTTCCAGGGTGCGGTAGATAATATCTACTGCCCCTTCCACATAACGTTCCTGATCTGTATCCTCAATACGAAGCATAAAGCATCCATTCTCATGCTTAGCGATCAAATAAGCATACAGTGCCGTTCTTAAGTTTCCCACATGCATCCTTCCCGTGGGGCTCGGTGCAAATCTTGTCCTAACCTGTGACATTTCTATTCTCCTTCCAAATTTCTATCTAAAGTCCCATACTTTTTCAATCAACACAGATTGTACTTTGCCCTGCAGCTTGCACAATCATATCATCTGAACTCAATCTGCTTGGATATACTCAGCGCCAGCGCCATTTCCGCCATCAGAAACAAGATAGAAGTACCTCCATAACTCACAAATGGAAGCGTAATACCCGTAGTAGGAATCAGGTTGATGACCACAGCAATGTTGAGTACCACCTGCAGCGCAATATGCACAAAAACACCGGTAGCGATCAGTGATCCCAGCAGATCCGGGGCATTCTGAGCAATAAAATACAGCCGGTAAAGCAGAAATACAAACAATAAGATCACCATGCCTGCGCCAAACACGCCCAATTCCTCACAGATGATGGAAAAAATCATATCATTCTGTGCCTCCGGCACGGCCCCCAGCTTCTGAACGCTGTTTCCCAGTCCTTTTCCAAAGAAACCGCCGGAGCCGATGGCGTACAGCCCCTGCATTACCTGATAACCACCGTCCGCAGAGTTCGCCTCCGGATCCAGCCACACCAATATTCGTCTCAACCGGAAGCTTCCGGAACTGGTAGCCATCTTGGCAAGAACCCGCACAAACAGAAAGACCGCGGCGGTCCCCAGGGCAAACAGCCACAGAAACGGTTTTGTCTCCGGATGCACGATAAAAATCAATATCACTGTGATACCGGCAACGATGATGGCGGTACTCAGATTCTCTGTGAATACGTAAGTGCAGAAAGACGCGACACCGCCAAAGAGCAATATGGTCAGCGGCGCCCGCACTCCTTTCATTTTATTCCCCATCTTCACGATCACACTGGGCAGAAACAGAATAATTGCCACCTTGGCTATCTCTGCCGGCTGAAAAGAGATTGGACCGATATAAATCCATCGTCTGGCCCCATTTACAGTCCTTCCGATGAACCTTGTAATGATCAAAAGAAAAATCGACACCGCATAAATGTGCGGTGAAAATTTCGCATATACATGATAATCTATCTGCGAAAAAATCAATACCAAAATCAGCGATCCCACACAGATCAACGCCTGTTTTCCGAAAAAGAACGTATCATTTCCATTATAATTCTGTGCTGCCTCGTATGCGCTGGTGCTATAGAGCATTACCAGGCCAAAGCAGGTCAGCAAAATGACTGCCGCCAGAAGATTGTAGTCAAAATAATCTCTTCCGGCTCCGCTTTTCTTTTTCCCTTGTATTCTCCGCAATCCAGCCCTTGCGCTCCGCCGCAGTGCCTCCGCTTGTCTCGCCATAGTATCCCTGTCTTTCCAAAACCTGTCGTTACCGCATAGCAAATACTATAGCACACTTTACTGTATATTTCCAGTGAATATTACATTTTCACATTTCCCACATTTTTCCATAAACTATAACAAAATAATTTATAAGGAGTCTCTATGAGCAATCAATATTCCTGCGGCTGCGGGTACAATTACAGGCGCAGCATGCAACACCCCCAAACGCGGCAGTACCGTGATGCAATGGAGCAGCAGCCGATGACCAAAAGCTGCTGCTCCATGGAGGGATGCGCCCTCGCCATGGCATATGTACCGATGCAGACATGGAGCCGTCCTCTCCCTCCCTGCAAGGGTCTGGAGATCGGCACTATATTTGCTGATTTGAATAAACCATTCTGTGGAAAAGGAGGTGCCTGGTCATGAATAATCAGAATATGAGCCGGGAAGCGCTTCTGCAGTATATCAACGAAGTCAGTTTCAGCGCTTATGACACTTTGCTTTTCCTGGATACCCATCCGGATGACCAGGATGCTCTGGAATATTACCGCGAATTCACTCAGAAACGCAGGGAAGCTCTGTCCGAATATGGCAGAATGTACGGTCCCCTGATCGCGGACTGCGACTATGCTACCAGCAACAACAGCTGGCAGTGGATGCAGCAGCCCTGGCCCTGGGAAGGAGGTGCCTGCTAGTCTATGTGGAATTATGAAAAAAGATTACAGTATCCCGTGAATATCAAGACGCCAAATGCAAAAATCGCCCAAATTATAATGAGTCAATATGGCGGCCCCGACGGCGAAATGGGAGCTTCCATGCGCTACCTCTCCCAGCGCTACACAGCTCCGAACCGGACTACTATGGCGGTATTAACGGACATCGGGACAGAAGAACTGGCCCATTTGGAGATGGTAGCCACTATTGTCCATCAACTTACCCGCAATCTAACCCCGGAAGAAATTGAGAAGTACGGTTTCGCCCCGTACTATGTAGATCACACCGTGGGTATCTGGCCCCAGGCAGCGGGCGGCGTACCGTTTTCCTCTACAGAGTTCCAGTCCAAGGGCGATCCTATCACGGATCTGCATGAGGATCTGGCCGCTGAACAGAAAGCCCGCACCACCTACGACAATATCCTTCGCCTGGTGAAAGATCCGGAAGTCGCCGATCCCATCCGATTCCTGCGGGCAAGAGAGATCGTTCATTTCCAGCGTTTCGGAGAAGCAAAACCATCAAATACAAACAGCTCATTCCTCCTAGATATTCCAGAAAATTTCAAGAGTCCCCTCTCCAATCTCAATCCGCGCGATAAGAACATCTACTACAGACTGCTTATCATGGATATCAAGTTCACTCCATTTCTCTATGAAGTCTGTGATCCGATTCAATTCGGTGGCTTTGTTTTTCGATGTTTCCTCGTTAATTTTTCTTCGTATATCCCGCTTCTCTTGTTCAATCGTCTCAATGCGTTTATTAATATAATCAAAGAGCGTGTCGTTCGCAGCTGCCAACCTATCCATAAGAGCGTCTGCTTCCTGATCGAGTTCTGTCAGACGAAGCTCGTATTTTGAACAATTAGACGATTTCTGATTTTCTTTTTCATCAGACAGATACTCCAAGTTTTTCATTTCCTCTTTCATCCTAGAGTAAATATAGTCCTCAAGTTCGTCGGCATAGATCGTATGCCCTGCCCCCTTGCATTTTATCGACATCCTCGCTCCCGTACATTGAAAATACCGTCGCCTTCCAGAGCTCGATATTGTTACCTGGTACGCATATCCACATTTCGCGCATTTTATTTTTCCGGTGAGCCAACTCCTCCTCCCTCCTCGCGTTGTAGCACACTGTCGGTTTTTCATGAGCTTTCTCCTGCAGGTTAGCCAGATATCCGAATCGATCACGCCTTCATGCGGGGCAATGACCAGTTCGCGGTTTCTTAGATCGTACTGTTTCTTTTTTCCATCTCCGTCTATCCCGGTATAAAGAAAGCATCCATTCATTCCAATAAAGTCTTCTGGTGGATTTATAATTTTGGTGCCTTCTGCCATGAAAAAATTGTAAATATCCAAATCTGCTTTAACGTACACCGGATTTCTTAAAATTTCAGAAATTCTTCCCGTTTGCCAGGGAGCCCCTGCTCTGGTACGTGCGTAACCCATCTCAACAAGTTCGCGAAGGATACCGCCAAGAGAAGCTCCCGGCTTAGCATAACTTTCGAAAATCATCTGTACGACATTCATCTCAACCGGATCCGGAACGTACTTGGATGTATGAATACCATCCATTATGGTTTTCTCCAGTTTGAACCCCATCGGCAGCCGCCCTCCCATATAAAACCCCTTGTGGCTGCGGCTGTAATAAGCATCCGTTACACGTGCCTGAATGGTTTCGCGTTCCAGCTGAGCGAACACAATAGCGATATTCAGCATAGCTCGCCCCATAGCATTTGAAGTATCGAATTTCTCTGAACACGAAACAAACTCCACGTGATGCTCTCCGAATAATTCCATCAGTTTTGAAAAATCCAAAACAGAACGGCTAATTCGATCCAACTTGTATACAATCACTGTCTCTATCTGACCGTTTTTTATATCATCCAGTAACCGTTCAAAGTCCGGGCGGTTCATGTTCTTACCAGAGAACCCCTTGTCCTGATACACTGCAATTTCGCCGCCATGAGCCTCGTAACGACATGTTTCTATCTGTGTTTCAATGGAAATGCTATCCTGCTTATCCAGAGATTGTCTTGCGTATATAGCAATCAACTTAACTAACCTGCCTTTCTTACTGGCAGGTCATAGTATCTCCTATATATATCAAATAAATTTCTCCTCACATCGCGTATCATCTGATCCGATTTTTCCGGATGATGATCTACTACGCGAAACTGATCCATGCATCCTCCTTTTTGCTGTTCTTTTTTGTTCATATTAAGATCACCCCTATTACTGCTCAGTAAATAATATTTTCTTTGTGATCCCAATATGTAGGTTGACACGAAAAACTGTAATTTTTCTGTCGTGGTCCTCCCTAAAATTCCATCTCTACTCCGAAAGTTGTTTGAAATGTACTTTTAGTCGCCCTCATAGTCGACTAGGCCTGTTCTACAAATCTTCCCCTCATTTTTCGTTCGTCGCGATTTTCCAAAATTTCTTCGCGTCCTCCTCGTCAAAAAGTGTTTCCATGTCACGAAGTAAAACAAAATCCATTCATGCATGTAGTAGGCATCATAGTCCAATGTATCTGGATCCCATTTGGCGATGCTTTGCATACGTCTCATCCCGGCAAAAAATCTAGGGAAACACTGATTAAAAGCGATATTCTTTCGCCATATCAGTATTTGTGAAATTTTTTCGGTTGCTTTCTATATATTATGCCCAGAATCGGGCTGAAGTGCCGTTAATGCCCTGCCATACTACTGCCTTTTCGGTTGCATTTATCAAAAATGGGCGCACTAAGCCATACAGAATTCTTGTGTTCTCCCGGCGCGGAAACACTTTACAAGGTTTGCACTGGCAAACAGAATGTGAAATCGGTTCATATTCTTGACAATACCACGATATGCGACCTTGGCATAACCAAACTGTCTCTTGACAATCAGGAACGGATGCTCTACTTTGCATCGAACAGCAGATTTACGGTTTTCGCTTTCTTTATCCCAGTTGATTCCAGTATAGCTGGATGAAATCTTCAGGCTGGACGGCCGGACATTGGTTCTGAATTCGATATCGCGGAAGTGTTCATTCGCCTGAATTTCCGGGCGCTTTTCGACTCCGCTGTATCCGGAATCACCATAGCAGACCTCATCGTCTTCACGAAGGAGATTCACAGTTTCGTCGATATCGTGAACATTTGCTGCCGTTCCGGTGATGGTATGAACATAACCGCTTCCGGCATCAACACCTGCATGGACCTTCATGCCATGGTACCACTGATTGCCCTTTTTGGTCTGGTGCATTTCCGGATCGCGCTTGCCTTCCTTGTTCTTGGTAGAACTCGGAGCGGCTATGATTGTTGCATCGACGATGGAACCGCCGTGCATAATCAGTCCGGCTTTTTCCAAGCGGTCCGTTACATCCCTGAAAATCTTCTCGCCGATGTGATGTTTCTCCAATAGATGCCGGAACTTCAGCAGGGTTGTTGCATCCGGAACCTGTTCATCAAGGAAGTTGATCTTAAGGAATTTCCGCATAGCATAACTATCATAGATGGCTTCTTCCATACCCTCGTCGGACAGGTTGAACCAGTTCTGCATAAGGTACATGCGGAGCATAATCTCTATATCGATCGGTTTGCGGCCGCGCTTATTGTTGTAATAGTACGGGCGAATGATCTCGATCCAATGACTCCAGGGGATGATCTCATTCATAGAATCAAGAAATTCTTCACGTTTGGTTTTACGCCGGCGTTTGGAATACTCAATGTCACTTATTGTCAACTGATTCATGCGGCACAGCTCCTATTTTTTTGATATCTCTATTATACCAGAAATTGCTGTCCGCTTGTACCAGAAATGCTGAATTAATCAGTGTTTCCCTAGGGCTTAAAGCCGGACTGGGATCCACTTGCAGAGCAAGTGGTTTATTTGGATTTGTATCCAAACAGAAGGCGGGACTGCTGCAAAATACTGCAGCAGCCCCGCCTTCTCATATCATTCTGTTATTTGATAGGAAAGGTCACTTCCCAGTTGCCTTCTGTTCGCGTCCTGCAAGTGACAAAATCCCCCCACAGAGCATATCCGTTCAGATCCTCCTCCGATCCCAGATCAAAAATATATTCCTCATAGCTTCCCGTCCCCGCTTCATCCCAGAAAGAGACGCTGGCCGAACAGGAAATTTCCGCGCCGTCCGAATCCATCAGATAGATGTATCCGTGATTATCATAATCCAGGATGTCTTCGTAATGCGCCTGCACATGCAATTTCCCGTCAACAAAGCCCCATGCTGTGACAGTCACCCCATCGATCGGCGAAAAGGTCTGATCTTCCTGCGCGGATAAATACGCTATGGTATCTTTCTCCCACTGCTGAGCATCTTCGATATCCCCTCCGGCATACCCTCGAATGTTTACGTTCGTCTGCACCTCTTGCGCGGATGCAATGTTATCCAAAGACAGTTCCGTGAGTTCTCTTTCCAGTGTCTCTTTTCCGCTCAGAAATTCCGCCACGCGGAAAGTCATTTTTCTGCCCTTGATGCGTTTTCCGTCCATCTGCTGAACAGAGATCAGAAACGTAGCCTTTTTGCTTTCCTTGTCAAAGTCGACCAGGCTGCAGCCGCCAATCTGGTCGCACGTTGTCTGTATGTCATAGCTGTCAAACAGATCCGTCGTCTCATCAATGCGATCCCCGGTCAGATCCTGCATTGAAATATAGATATCTGCCGAATCTTCATGGACATATATCGCTTCTACACTCATTCGAATTCCGTTGTCCTCGCAGTCCTCATTCACCGGCGTAAGCTTCTCCGCAATCTCCGGATACAGAGAATACAACAAGTCATATGCGGGCATAACCCCGGCTGCCGTAGCGATAGACAGAGAGGACAGCGATAGGGCGGCAATCAATGCCAGACTGGCAGCAAGCGTCCCCGTGCGTTTGAAAAATCTTACGGATGACTTTTGACTGTGCTTCACATAATCTATGCTCTCCCGGATATACTTATCCTCAATATTCGACAATATCTGCTGTGTTCGTTCTGTTTTCATTCCAATAATCCCTCCGTTCTGAGATAAAATTTCAATTTTTCCCGTGTCCTGTGAAGATGCACGGTAACATAATTCCGACTCACTCCGAGTTCTTTCGCAATTTCCCGGATCTCTTTGCAGAACCAGTATCGCTGCACGAAAATCACGCGATCCTTCTGTTTGATCTGCCCCAGAAAACGGTTCACATAGTCTGACAGTTCACGGACTAATACCTCATCCTCCACAGTCCCAGCGCTTTCCAGACACTCGGACACTTCCTCCAGCAGCACGTCATAATAGCTGTTTCGTTTCTGCGCCGTGTTGCTCTGATATCTCTTCAGAGACAGATTTCTCGCAATCCGGCATATATAGGATGACAAGGGATCCGGGCGCTCCGGCGGAATGTTATTCCACACCGCAAGATAGGCGTCGTTCACACACTCCTGTGCATCCTGCTCAGAGCGCAAAATTCGCCGGGATAAACCTCGGCACAGATTTCCATACTTATGATCCAGTTCTGCAATTGCCTGTTCGGAACGTTCCAAAAATAATTCTACGATCAGCTGATCCTCCACACAATTCACCTCCCTGCTTCACCTGTATACTACGGTTTCAGAACGTGAAATTACACTTCAAATAAATTTAGGGACTGAAATTTTGCAAAAAAATCTGCCCGGACAGTTTTCACTGCCGGGCAACCTCATGTTTCTTTCTTTATTTTACCGCTTCTTTGATCGCTGCGAGCAGTTCCTCGTAGGTCTCATATGCCGGCAGATCCGGGTTGTCCTGCCGGATGTTCTCCGGGCTTTTGAACAGGAAGCCTGCCTTGCTGGTGCGGATCATAGCCAGATCATTGTAACTGTCGCCGCTGGCGATCGTATCATATCCGATGGATTGCAGCGCTTTTACCGTAGTAAGTTTGGATTTCTCACAGCGCATCTGAAAGTCTGTGATTTCTCCGTTCTCCGCTACTACCAGAGAGTTGCAGAAAATCGTCGGCCATCCCAGTTTTTTCATGAGCGGTGTCGCGAACTGCTCAAATGTGTCGCTGATGATGATCACCTGAGTAAAGGAGCGGAGCTCATCCAAAAATTCTTTTGCTCCCGGGATCGGGTCAATCTTCGCAATGGTCTCCTGAATCTCCTTCAATCCAAGACCATGCTCCTTCAGCACACCGAGTCTCCACTTCATCAGTTTATCGTAATCCGGCTCATCCCTGGTTGTCTTTTTCAGTTCCGGAATCCCGCTCTCCTTCGAAAATGCGATCCAAATTTCCGGGACCAACACGCCTTCCAGGTCTAAACAAACGATATTCATGTACTTTTCCTCCTTATGCGTCCTTTTCCTGTTCGATTATATCATCAATCAGCAAAACTGTTAACTACTTTTTTCTTATCTATAACTTCTGCGCGAACGGCTCCGGTCTTTTACATCTGGAAGAAACCCGGATCATCGTCCCTGCCCGGCTACTCTCCTCCATCCCTTCCACAACATCCAGCACATGGTATGCCAGTTCCTTACAGGCCCTGTTTTTCCTACCCGCAAAGATGGCCTCCGCCATTTCCGCAGCCCCCAGGCCACGCACATTGCCGGAATACTCACCCACTGGCTCCAGAATCCGGGTAACCACTTTTCCCTGCTCATCCGACTGAAGCAACCGCACCGGATTTCCAAAATCATTGGAATTTCCCAGAAGCAATATCCCTTTCGTTCCATAAATCACAAAGTCCGCGCGATCCTCCATCACCGTCTCATTGTCCTCGTGGATCGTCCCTGTCACGCCACTTTCAAGCCGCAGGATCGCAGATACGATGCTCTCATTTGGGGTATCAATCTCCTTCCCATAGTCCGCCATTCCGGGGATCATCCCCACCCGCTTCGGGTAGGGGGCACGGACAAAAGCACCCAGCTCGGCGACCGGACCGAGAAGTGCGATCAGACCGGTCAGATAATACACCAGGTAATCCCGAAGCGCGCCCGCGCCCGGCATCCTCAAAAATGGGAATAGCAATGTCAGCAGATCGTTATTTCTATTGATGGCAATGCTGAACGAATTTACCTCTCCGATCAATCCATCATCCACTGCTCTGCGCGCTGTCTGATGCGCCGTTCCCAGAAAGGTATCGGGCGCGCACCCCAGATACAATCCGCTCTCATCTGTCAACCGAAGCAGCTGCGCCGCCTGATCCGTTGTCTCCGTGATCGTTTTTTCCGTGTATACATGTTTTCCGGCTTCCAACGCATCTTTTATGAGTGAATAATGGCTTCCCACCGGGGTCAGCACCACCACCATTCCGATTTCCGGATCACTCATCATCTCTTTTGCCGTACACGCCCGGATTCCATACTTCTCCGCTTTCTTCCTCGCATTTTCCAGATGTCCGGCGCACACGCTCCTGACGTTTAGTCCGTCAAACAGATGAAGCATATTCTCCAGATACGTGTCGCTGATCGCCCCGGCTCCGATTACCCCAACATTCATAATATTTTTGCGCATTGTCATCCCCCCTATACAAGTTTATCGTAATACTGCTCTTCTTCCACCAAAAAAGAGTGACGTCATGCAGAACACACGGTGCCACTCTTTTCCATAATATGGATAACCATCACTTCTTACTATAGTCGTAGAAGCCCTTTCCAGCGTTTACACCCGTTTCACCCTTGTCGATCTTCTCCTTGAGCAGTTTGCCCAACAGATTGGTTACGCTGCCCTCTATCTGCGCCTCAGGCTTCATCTGGTTGATGTTATAGGCCGTCTCCAGACCAACAATGTCCAGAATCTTAAAAGGTCCTGCTGGCGCTCCAGTGGCCAGTTCCCATGTTTTGTCGATCGTAGACACATCGGCCACATCAGTGGCCCAAAGAGCCTGCGCTGCACTCAGGAACGGTACCAGCATGGAGTTTAGAATGTACCCCGGCTGCTCCTTGTGCAGTTCCAGCGGAATCATGTTAATTTCATCCGCAAAGGCTACCGCCTCTTTAAATACCTCCGGATCAGTACCCGCGTGACCCATGATCTCGGCGGTGTTGTTCTTCCAGATAGTATTGGCAAAGTGCACCGCACAATACTTTTCCGGTCGGCCGGTGTACTCAG
Organism: uncultured Lachnospiraceae bacterium; assembly: GCA_902778245.1. Lineage (GTDB taxonomy): Bacteria > Bacillota > Clostridia > Lachnospirales > Lachnospiraceae > Merdiplasma. The sequence continues at coordinate 14,018 of CACYXH010000060.1, forward strand.
CAAAGGTGCTGGGAAGCATGGTGGATGAGTTAGTAAACAACAATGTCTTTTCCGGCAGCAGGTCGCGCATTGCTTCGTAGACGCCGATCTTCGCCTTAGGATCCTCAGACATGGATTCGATCACGACATCTGCATCCGCAACGGCTTTTGCCATGTCCAGCTCAATATGAACATGCTCCGCAAAGTTTTTCTTTGCCTGCTCGATCAGGCTGTCGATCGTTTCCGATGTGGTGCTTTTCCAGTCTCGAATCAGACCCTTGGGGTAGACATACGCACCCATCGGGGTGCCGATCAGTGCCTTTGCCTTGAGCAAATCCTCCAGCATCAATCCACAATAGCGCTCAATCTTGGGCTTTGTTCTGCCGATGGAGCCCTCTGACCGCAGCCAAAATGTAACGTCCTTGCCCACGTAGGCACACATCAGCCCGATTTGGGTGCCCAGCACACCGCCGCCGGCCACTACAACTTTCTGTAAACGCATGATAAAACCTCCTTTATAGTGTAAATGATCAATATTATTAATCATATTATAGGTTTAACTCCTGTAATTGTAAAGCAGAAGTCTGCTCCTCTCACCGCATAAAGTGAAATTTTCAGTT
>CACYXH010000061.1 GCA_902778245.1 uncultured Lachnospiraceae bacterium
CCTTCACTTTACCATTGCAAAACGCAGCCATCTCTTTTTCAAGCAGGCGGAATACATTCGCAATCAGATACCCATCCGCTATCGCATGATTCATACGAACCGACACCGGCATCAAAAGTCTCCCGTTTTCCTCACGGTATTTCCCCCAGTTGATGATCGGCAGAAAATAGAGGAATCCATCTGGCAGTTCAATATTCAGGGAATCATAGGACAGCCAGGAAATGTAGGAAGCGTCAAACCAGTTCGGATGCTTTTCCATATCAAGGCCATAATCCCTCGTTTGTTTTGCCTTCTCTATATCAGAGACAGCATTTTTGTAGAATACGGCATAATCTGGATAAAAACTTGTATATACCGGCGTACAGGTCTCGGTATCCTCATGAAAAATATACTGCGTAGGGTTAATCCTGTCATAACAGATCAGTTCTTCAGTCTGCCAGAGATACCCCATCCTGTAATCATCCCGTGAATTCAATACCTTGGATAAAATGTACAGAAAATTGAAATAGAACTTTGTACCACTGTCCTTCGAGTACTTAACAAGCTCTGTCACATCAACCCTCGCTGTCATAGACGTCGAACACTTGCAATCCTCCGTAAAATGGCGGAACACACCCTTCCTGTAGTAGGTTTCCTTATTTACTATCCGATAATTTTTATCAAGGTTTATTTCCATATCAATACAATTCCAGGTACCTATCGGCATCTCGCATTTTCTCAAGCCGCATTTCTTAAAACCCACGGCCTCATAGCAACACTTTGCAGCAGCATTATCCTCAAATACACCGAGGTCAATTCTTGTCACATCAAGATGATCCTTTACATGTTGAATCCCTAGCCGGAGCATCTTACTGCCATATCCCTTGCCTCGGAGTTCCGGATCAACGATAACAAAGCCAAACCGAACCGTACTGTCGTCATCATCCTTTGGATACCGGATGATAAAATGTCCTACCACACTTCCCTTTTCATCAATTGCCGTAAGCGGAAAGAACCTTCCGCTTTCAATCTGAGGAGCATAATTCTCCTCGATATCATTTCCCGAAAGCGGAAACTTGTTAAATCTGTCTGCAGACCATCTGTACAGTTCCTCCTCCGTCCGGAGCCATTTGCAGATTGTGACGGCATCTTCTCTTCTATACTCTCTTAATTCCATATCAGTCTGCATCCTTTATCTTCTTCACATATATTCTGGACAACTCCCCATCCATATCCTTCATCTCGGTCATAAACTCACAGCCATATTTTTCATATAAACCAACATGATTCGTCGAAATATATACTTCGTAAACGCCGTTCTTTTTCGCAAGCCTCTCCACTTCATCCATCAACAATCCGACATAGCGATGACCGCGATACTCCGGAAACGTATATACAAATCCCACCCACGGCGAAAGCTCCGTGGGCTGAATATCATCCTTTCCCGCATATGTACAAAATGAAATCAGCTTACTATCCTCTGTTAATAACAAAACCTTTGAGTTTTCTCCCGTGGCGCCAAAGAAGGTTCCTTGACTCAGCAGTTCATATAGGAACTCTGCCGCACCCCAATCAGCTTTCCTGATCTCACTCAGCCAATGATCTTTATTGTCACTTTCAAAATAGTTGATTATTCTCATTTTCTCTATTTCCCTTTATATACTCCTTAGCTGTAGTTTCGGCCTTCAAAGGATATTCAAAGCCATTTTTCTCTGCAATCACAGTTGCAAGATTTCGAAAAAGATCATGTGTATTGAAAAGTGCATTTCTAATATCTGACTCTTCATAATGCGCAAAACAAAGTTCCAATTTCTCCAGAATCCAGTCATCCGCCCAACGATCAATGAAGCGACCGTCATGCCAGACATCCCTACCGTCTTTCTTATAGCAGTAAAGCTCTATCATTTTAAGCAGATATTTTTTCAAGTAGGCATCCACACACATCTTTGCCGACCACAGCTCTCCGCGCAGCAATTTCTTAGCCGCCCAGATATTGTGAAAGTAGAAATCGTTTGTCAGATTAAGATATTCCAATTCACTTATCTGCGGCGAAGATACAGAAGGTTTCACATACTCACTAACCAACTCTGAAAAACCTGCTTTGTCACACAAGAAAGCATAGCCCCGGTTCATTACCCACCCGGCAGTACCGTTTTTTACAGCCTCAGTAAATTGTTCCGGTGTGAATATGATCATGTCCACGTCTTTATCTTCATCATAAACAGCACGATATTCTTTTCCGTTGCCCAGTGTCGGTTCAACGAACTCTATACTGATCTCTCCTAACAGTTTCGGATATTCTCCTGAATACCAGCTTGTAGGATTACCAGTTACAATGATCAGATCAAGATCCGAATACTCATCCGCTTTAACGGACTCTCTGATGGTTGAGCCAATAGCGATCACTGCTTTTATTGCGCTATCCGCTTCACTATAATGACAAATATTCTCTTTGATTTCTTTATACCTGTCCGCCATAATCTAATGCCCCTTATGCTTTTCCTTTTTCTTCTGCTGCTTCAACTCAAACAGTCTGTCGCTTTCAGCTTCCCGTTCAATACGGCTTCGTTCTTTTCTCACCAGCTTATTCTGCTCCTGCTGAAGTTTAAGCGCCTGTTGGGATTTAGTGCCTATTCCATTTTCCAGGGTCTGCTTTTTCGCATCACGCTGTGCCCTTTTAGGATTTTTCTTAATATCCTTTACATCGGTTTTAATCGCCAGACTAAATTGCAGGTGATAATAATGCCTGTTAATAAACTCCTGCACCTCATAATCCTTTGGTTCAGCACCGAATGTCACCTTTGCCGCCGATAGCTTCCCATTTTCAATTCGTTCAAATACTCCTACCCAAAACGGATCCTCAAAGTATACCGTCAGCCGCCCCTGACATTTTTCTATTCTCGTACTCATCTTCTGTTATCGCATACACATAGCCGGTCAGTTCTTATTTCTCTCATCACATCAACCTCCGATCTGAAGGAATATCTACGCGTCATTTTGTTGCCATCAGATTCATCTCATTTGTTTTTCATAATAAACGCTTTCGTCATCTCTTCCGATTTCGGTATAACCGCACTTTTTATAAAACCGGTTTGTACGCTCATTCCAAATCGGGGTATCTAATTTTATTATTTTAGAATGGAATAAATCCTCAATTTCCATCATAAGTTTCATTCCGTATCCCTGACGAAAATACCTGGGATCAATAAATACTCTTCCGACGAATAATTCCTCTGCTCCAAACAAAACGGCACCACCTACAATACATTCATCGATATTCCAAAAAGTATATAGGTGATTCTGCTCCATCATTTTTCTATACCAGCTTTCCGAATCATAATCCGGTGGTCCGCCTGCTTCTTTTCCTCCGACTTGTATATCAGAGTCAAATGCTTTAATGGAAATAGCTGTAAGTTCTTTAATATCGTTTATAGTACTCTTGCGCAAAAACATCATTTGTCCCCCACATCATACCACTCTCGGTTTTTGATTCAGTACGCGTTCGAGTGCCACCCAGCCCAGGTATTCCGGGTGATCTCCGGTCAGCGCCGTCAGCTTTTCGATTGCCAGATAATCATCGATTCGGACTATGTCCCACGCATGGATCACACGACCGTCCCCGAGACTGACGCCGCAATGGCCCCAGTTGACCGAACCGTTTTTGCTTGGACACAGGCAATCATAGAATACGAATGCACCTCGCTCCGGAACTCCGCTCCGCAGCGCATCCTTATACATCTCGCAGGATTCCTTCGCAGAATCTCCACCAAATATTTCGATATTATTGCTGATTTCAAGTGCATCCTCGATAAACGCTAGACACCAGCCTGCATACTCAGTGCTGCCAAGTTTGCTTTCAGCAAAGCGAATCATATTCTTTGTCAGTTTCTCCATCTGAAAAAATCAATCCTCTACAAAATTTGAATTTGTTATCGAAGCCAAACCAAAATCTGGTTCTTTAATTCTTCGTAATTTGAAACCTACAATGTTCTGCTCCACGTAATATCGTTTCCAGGATCTCAACCTCAAATAAACTATTGGGTTCCAAGCAATTTAAAATATACAAAATACTTTGCCTGCTGCAATTACACTGATCCGGATCAGTAACTTGACCAGACTGTACTTTGGGACAAGTGCATTTCTCATATCCAAGTTCATAGATATGTCCGGCTTCGACTACTTTTCCAAAATATCCGTTTCCATTCATTGCTTCGCCGTAGATCTTATCAAGATTACCACCACAGGACTTATACAACTTAATCTGTGCAGGAAGAACAGTGTCCTTTACACAGGTTACGGCTTGTTCATAATACTTGTCTTTCATAGCCATTCCCTTTTCTACAATCGTGATTTGCGCATCCCTAAATCATTCGCAATACATACATATAGTTCCCTTTGATAACTTAAACCCATTCTTCTCATAAAACTTAGCCGCTGGCGCATACTCGCTTGTATAAAGAACAATACCAGCAAGCCCCTTGTCCTTACTGTAATCTTTAACCGCATTTAATAACTGCTTACCTATTCCTTGACCTTGCCGTTCGGGAAGTACCGCCATCTCATTAATTTAAATCTCTTCTTTGCTTCCTGAAATCTTACAAAGTGCGAATATGCAACCTAACACCTCAGCGTTTTCTTCGTATACATACCCTACAAATCTTTTCTGTTCAAAGAAATCTTGAAGATATTCTGTTGCATTTGCTGCTGTCCAGTCTATCCCCCAATGTTCCATAGGAAATGCTTTCGCATAAATCTTACCGCATTGTATCAAGTCGATGTTCTCCATAACTCTAATCATTTTGCCACCTCACAATCAAATTTGAAGTTATCGCTTTCATTGTCAAACGACAAATATTTCAATATCGGTCCTACATACTGCCGAAACATGAGTAAGTCCGTTCACATCATCGGGATATTCTTTGTAAAACTTCATTCCGATAGATTCTGCTGTTTTGATGGACGCTACATTGGTATACTTGCAATACGAAAAAAGCACCATATAGTCCGTATTCTGGAATGCCCAGTCTCGCACCGCACCGGCAGCTTCAGTGGCGTAACCTCTATGCTGACAGTCTTTACGGATATGGTATCCTATTTCTGGCAGTTGCTCTCCATCAATGTTCTGAAGTGTTAGTCCACAGTCTCCTATCATCTCTCCTGTATCTTTCAGACAAACCGCCCAAAGTCCGAAGCCGTTTTCCTTATAGCGGTTCATATTCCGCTCTATCCATCCCTTGACTCGTTTCTCATCAAAGCTATAAGGATAATGTTGCATAATATCGGAATCAGCCAGGACTGCGTATAACGCTTCATAATCATCTGTATTCATTTCACGAAGAAACAACCTCTTTGTTTCAAGGATAATGTTTTCACGTGCCAAATATCTTTACCTCCCATTTACGGATTTCCATACCCGTAAAGCCTATCCCTTGCCTCAGAATTATTTCCTATAATTGCTCCTACCTTTTCGCATGATCTCATCTCCGGGCAATCTCCACAGGTTTCCACCTGTTTTTGCATGGCACACGTCCTAATCGTACATAAAGAATCACAGTACACGGTCTTTACTCCCGGAATCCGGCAACCAGAGCAGTTAATCATTTCTGGTGTGATTTCCACCCCATTAAGAGCTGACCATTCCTCGGCCACCTTTCTCCTCAATTCATTATCATTTTTCACGGTTGCAAGCCTCGCTTCGCATGTCTCGCAGTCCAGCCCACAATATGCTATGTAATCATTCATACTCAAGGTCTCCCTTCTGCTCCATTCACAATCGCGGCATATTGCTCCTCCGGGATCATGGGTGAGCCGATCTCAGCCAGCATCGCCGCGTCAATCCACCCTGTCCCTGCGTATTGCTTTCCTGCCTGCTTCACAAGCGTCAAGCGTGGTTCGGTAACGATGGCTGCCTCCGGCGTATTGAACATAGGACTTTCCGGAACGGTAATAATGGTATGGCTGCCCGGAAAACAAAGTTTGAATTGTGCCACGGCTGGCTCGAAATTGTGCCTGCTGTTGGGGAATCCGCAGCCGCAGATCATCAGATAACGCAGATGAGAAAAGTCCGCCTGTCCTACATGCTCATATCGGTCGCCAACTTTCTTCATCGCCATACTGCTGAGGGGAAGTGTACGGTCAAGAAGCGCTTTCAACGGTGCGGGCATCCCGTAGCAGTATAAAGGAAAACTCCAGATCAGCAAATCGCTTGCCAGGATTTCTTCCAGAATCTCCCGCATATCGTCATCATGGACGCAATTACCGCCGTTTCTCATACAGTAGAAGCAGCCGGTACAGTATTTGATGTGTTTGTCGATCGCATGGATGATATGTATATCCTGATGTGCTGCTTCATTCATCCCTTCCAGAAGCGCCCGGGTGATATGCAGGGTGTCGCTGTGCTCCCGTTTCGGACTCCCGTTTAATACAAGTATTCTCATTCTGTTCATCTCCTTTACCCCATGATATACCACTGGTCATATCTGTTTTTCATCAATGTCCACGTCTCTTTTCCTTCTTCTTCATCTGTTTCATTTCAAAACGGCGCTGTGCTTCCGCAGCCCTTTGCTCCCGGCTGATCTGGTGGCGTTCCATCTTCATTTCCTCTCGCTGCAGTTGGATGGCCTGTTGGGACTTTGTGCCGATTCCGCTGCGTTCTGTTTGCTTTCTGGCATTTCTGAGCCGTCGCTTTGGATTGTCCGCAATTTGCCGCGTTTCTGTTTCTACGGCCAGGCTAAAAACCAATTCGTCGTAATGCTGGATGAATTCCCACACCTCATAATCCTTGGGTTCCGCGCCAAAGGTTACTTTGCACACGGACAGTTTTCCATCGTCAATACGCTCAAAAACGCCAACCCAGAAGGGATCTTCAAAATACACTGTCAGACATGCTTTCATGGCGCTTTATCCATTCATCCAGGAAACACATCTGTTCCTCTGTGTGAAACCAGTGATCTCCGCCTTCCATCACGGTGAGCATGGCACTGTTTTTTTCCGCAAAATCACTAATGGTTTCAAGCGACGTCAGGTTATCCAGGCTTCCATAGAGAATATGTGTCGGAGCCGTCCAGCCTACGGGGTGACTCCGTACATAGCTGAGATAATCCCAGGACAGGTTCTCACCGAAATCCGTTTGAATAATGCCTTGAGATTTCAGCTCAGCCTCTGTCACGTTCGCCCACAACATCATGTTGCCGATCAACTTCTCCATATCGACGATGGGGGAAATGAAATAGGCCTTTTGAATCATTGTGTCAATCCCGGCATTCATACTGAAGAATGCGCCTATACTGTTGGCAATCAGAATAATGCCCTCAAACTCTTCTTTCAGCTTTGTCACTGCAGCATGGATCTCTGTTCCGGTTTCCCAGGGTGAAAAAGTATGATAATCCAGGCCAACTACCTCGTAACCCGGAAACAACGGTCTGTAATGCTCACATTCTGCTGTGCAGCCGCCTTTGCCGTGAATGTATAATACCGCGTCTTTCATAAGCTCCTCTTTATGCTGTCGCGCTCGTTTCATATCTAATACCTATCGTCGCAAATTGTTGATTTCACTCTGTAGGTTTTCCAGAAATCTTCCTGCATGCGCCCCATCCATCTGCGTGTGATGAAACTGAAACGATATCGGCAGATAATATCGCAAATTCTTTGTTCGATACTTCCCCCAAATGATAAAGGGATTATTGAATATTCCGCTGTTCATTCCAACAGCTCCATCAATCTCTGTATCGATAATAGCTGATGTACCGATGACCATACTTTCCTCGGACAAATCTCTGTCTGTACAGCTTTCAGCGACTTGAGCGGTGTACTTCAGATACTCCTGATTAAAAACGATCAGATCAGCTGATTGACGGATATCGCAGGAACTCACTTCATTGTTTTTGTTCTTAACTATTGTATTAACCGCAATAGCATCATACTGAATCAACTTGTCTCCGACAGGAAGAATATAGAACTCTTTTATCGGTACGGCTGCCATGCCTATGCAGTAATCCAGCAGCATATTAAACTTTAGATGCGTTCTATTACTGACCTTGACCAGATTTGTAACATCCAGTGTTTTGAAAAATGTCACCATCGGGTTCGGTGCCTTCATCCACAGCTCATAGGCTGCAGCTCTTGTTGTGACTAACGGTTCAATTTCTTTTTTCATACTACAAACCATACAATCAGTCCCCTCTCATATATACCTTGCAAAAATGTCGCAAATGCTTTTCGATGTATTCCATGCATTCTTCCTCACATTGTGGCTGTCTGTCTGACCTTGCAATTTGCAAAACAGCCGGCGCGGTAAGTTCTACTGCAAGCAATTCCGGATCATCATCTATTACGAGGCCTTCATCCATCATGCCTTTGATAATCTTTGCAAACATCCTCTGTATCCCGTCCAGCTGATGTCTGGTTGTAGCCTCAGAAATCCTTTCATTTCTAAACTGTTCCTGGACAAGCAGCATCCTCGTCTTTCGGATTACAGGGTCCTTTATTGTGAATGAAATCCTTTTCAAAGTCACCTTGATAAACTCTTCCCGGCTCTGCGGAACTTTCCCGATATTATTTTCAGATCCAAACATTTCCTCATACCGCACTTCAGCAGAATCAATCAACGCATTCAGGATGTCCTCCTTGCCTTTATAGTGCTTGTATAACGATGGAGCTTTAATTCCAACAATACCCGCAATCTGCTCAACACTTGTTCCATCGTATCCATTCTCTGCAAATAACGTTAATGCCGCATCCAGTATCTTCTCTTTGGTAGACATGTCTTCCTCCATTACGCTAATAAACATTAGCCTTATTATAGCTAACATTCATTAGCCAGTCAAGTTTTTTCTGTGCTAACACTAAAAAGCCTGCGAAACATCAGGATTTCTCCCAATGCCCGCAGGCGTGGTAACGATTCGTTATTCAATTTACATTCTCTGGCAGAAGTCCAAACTCAACCAGCCTATCTCGCTCTTCAGCCTTCCCCATCCAGCCTTAGAGCCCTGACCAGATTTCACTTCCATGATTGTGTACACTCCTGGCGGACAGAACTGAACCCTTGCGAAATTAGTTCCAGCTCCCGACCGTATATTGAGATCCGAAATGCTGACCTTCACCAGAAACGGTACCTTCACCTCAGGCTCCGCAGCCTTAGGCTCATACACCACCTTGCCGTCAGCGTCGAACACCTTATATCCATGATTCTGATCTGCGCACTTCTTCGCATTTGCCAGAACCTTATAGGCTCCCTTCTGACTCTTGCTGTCCGCCCAGGTCCTTCTGACACGGTACCAGCGGATCACCTCACCACCGCCGGAATCCTTCACATCATACTGTCTCAGGTTCCACTTTTCGATGATGGAGCAAAGCTTCTCCACATAGGTCAGGCTTGTGGCATAGCCTCCATCCTTGATGATCTGCACAGCCCTCTTATAATCCGTGCAACCCTTCAGCCCATCATATCTCAGTTTCTTTCCGTTCATCGCCCCAAGCAGATAGGCAGAATGGTCAGCGATCGAATCCTCAATGCAAGGATACTTACGGAAATCCGCCATTATGGTCTCATAGCTTCCATCCGTATGCTGTTCCTGCGTCTTCTTCGTGTACTTGCTCTTTCCATCCCAGCTTGAACCGCTCCAAGTGTTCCCGGACAGGCTGCACTTCATCCCGAAGATATTGTTGGCATTCTGCGCAAGCTCCGACTTGCCATAACCGGATTCCAGGATAAACTGTGCCAAAGAAACCGATGCAAGTATACCGCTTTTCTTCTGATCCACCGTAAACAGCGCACCGACCTTCTTGATCGCGTCCGCCTCGGAAAGATTTTTCAAGACAGATGCCTGCGTACCCTTTGACGCGGAACCACCGCCGGAATCAGAACTTCCGCCCAGCGCCTTCGTCACCTTTTCAGCCAGATCCCCCATCCTCGCATACATCCAGTTTCCCGGACAGCTTTTATTCGCGAACCACCTGTGAACCGTCAGGATCATCTCGCCGCTCTTCGGAGAATAATTCAACGTCTTGTCCTTATCCCCGAACCAGATCAGCTTATTCTTTCCATTCCTCTTGCAGATATCCACGCAGAGCTTGATCAGAGTCTGATACACCACATCCCTGAAAGCAAAAGGCTCCGTGGTATCGGACGCGCACTCGATCGTGATCGCCCTTTGGTCATTCGCACTTGAAGAAGAGCACCACGATCTGTTTTTCTCTTCCACATACAGCGCAACCCTGCCATCCTTATCAATGCCGTAATTGGAAGAAGCCTGGATCCCGGTATTCATGAACCAGTCTCCAAGCCCCTCTGCCGTGCACTGACCGACCACGCAATGAGGCGTGATCCTGTCAATCGCCATCGTCCTCTGTCCGGAGTGATTCGGACTCAGCTTGGTATAAACCACCATAGAACTATTCGTATATGCCATTACTGCTCACCATCCTTTTCATCTTCCTTCTCAGCCCTGTCATGGAGCTGCTCTAAAACCTTATGAAGCTTTGACGGGATCGGAAGCCCCAGATACGCCGCGTTCTCCACCAGCGAAAGCCCTTCGTTGGAGATATAGAAGAAAATGATCGCCGTCCGGAGAACACTTCCTGTTCCGATCACCTGCGTATCAAGCAGATGCCCGATACCAACTAGGGCAAAAATCAAAACCTTGCGGCAAATGCCTTTGAACCCCACGGCAGACGAAAGCTTCTTATCAGCCACCGCGCACATGATCCCGGTGATGTAATCCAGAACCACGAAAGCCAGAAGCGCAAATAAAAGCCCGTCACATCCACCAAGGAAATACCCAAGCCATCCGCCCACTGCCGCAAAGATCGCCTGTATCACATTCCAAAACTCTTTCATCGCAAATCCCTCCATTTCTTTGTGCAATATAAAAGGGACAGCCGAAGCCATCCCTTGAAAACAGATTATTCAGTTACCCGAAGCCTACGAACTGACCGTCTGCTCCGTCAGCGTATAAGTGATCTTCATCGTCTTATCCGCGTTCTTCACCACTGCCTGCGACAGATTGCTGATCGTGGCCAGATAAGGCGTCAGTATCCATGTGTACCTATACTGGTTCAGATAAGCACCGCCCCATGCAAAGACATATTCCTTGTACTGGAAGAACGGCGTGGACACATTCCCGCAATGCTCCCCGGCATATAACGGAATCACATTATCATTCACATCGATTTCAAAATCATATGCCACGATGATGTCATTGATGATGGACATACAGCAGTCGCAGCTTCCGGTCTCGCCGATACACCTCATAGCAGAAGTAAATCCCAAAGAGATCAGCGTTACATCCGTGCTGTTGGAAATATTGATCTTATAAACTCCCGTCTTATCATAAGAAGGCACAAACAGATATCCGTTCCTCACAACCGCACTTCTGTTCCCGGACGGATAACTGGATCCTTCCCTGAAGCTTCCCATCGTCATCAGCGTCGCATTGGAAAGCGTCCAGCTTCCTTCCGTAAATGTATAATCGCTCTTCCTGATCTTGATCCACAGTACCGTTGCGGATCCGGAAGAGTTGCCCTGATTGGCAAATCCGTACCAGTAACCGTCGCCGCCATCCATAAAAATGCCATACGGCGTATAGCTTCCATAAAAATGGAACGTGCTGCACTGCAGAACCGTGGTATCTTCCAGAGAAAGCGTACTATCATCCAGCTTCTCATTCAGCCCGATATCAAACACCGGAATCCTGTACCGCTTGATCGTCACCGTATTGCTCTCATAAGAAAGCGAATACAGCTTCGCATTAGTAAAATCCACCGTCACGCAGCGGAACAGGTCATTGATGAAACCATCCTCATCATCCAGGCTGACCTTCTTGATCTGAAGGAGCGTGGTATCCACCGCCACATCAGAACCATAAGCATTCGCCCCGCCATGTTTGGAAGTAAGACCCACCGCCGCGATCGTGCCGTTACCCTGAGAAGGCGTGAACTCCCAGACAAACTTATACCCGTTGGTAAGAGCCATGCTCTCCGTCAGGTTCATGCTTCCCCTCTTCGTATTCGCCGTAGCATTGACATCATTACTGGCATACGCCACCGGCAGATTCGTTGACGACAGATAAAGGTTATCCGCCTGCTCCGTGATGGAACTCGAAAAAAGCAGGATGCCGCCGATCATGTTCGGGCAGATCGGAAGCAGCTCATCATTCCATGTCAGGGAATCGTCGTACTGGCCGCCCGCCTTATACATGACACCCATCGGATTCACGCCCAGGATGTCATTGACGGCATTCGTCACCATATTTGTTTCGGAGACGGTTTCCACCGTCCCCGTGTTCACATCCTCCAACTCTATGGTCAGATTTCCTGTATATCTCTTCATAAACGCCTCCTTCACTTCGTTACGTACGCAGTCTTACTAAGCTCGTTTCACTCGCTAAGTGCGACTAGTGTCCTAACTATTGCTTCCCGGCACATCCACCGGCATAGCGAATCCGCCCACAGCCGTCCTTCCGGACTTCACATCCGAATAGAACCGCTTCACAGTCTCTTTGATCTCCCATGCCTGCGACTCCGTGAATGCCTTCACCTGAAGTCTCTCCGGATTGGTGCCATTACCAATAACAAAGAGATCTACATATTCCTCAATATCGATCCTTCCATCCCATGCAGCACTCGCACCCATGCTCTGACCGGAGATCGACGCGATACAGAATCCCGTATCCACCAAAGCAGTACCGCCGGAACACCTCATATAGACATTGAAGGTATTCGTATAATTCGGCACCACATTCTCGATCGGATAGTACAGAAGGATCGTGTGCCGCCCTGAGTGCCAGTTTTCCTGCGGATAATGCACCGGGATCATCTGGTTGTTGAACTCAAATGTAAAAATGACATCCGCATGGCCATCCTCCGTCCACGTCACCGGCAAGGATACCGATATCGTCTGTTCTTCCGTGTTTCCAATCACCTCAGGCTCATCCGGATCCAAAGGTTCCGGCTCATCCACCGACACGGGCGGGATCACCACATCCCCGGAAGCCGTTGCAGTTTTCGTCACCTGATCTGCCGTAATATCCACGATCACCTGCCCGAAGAACTGAGCATGGTTCGCTTCCGTCGTGGCAAACTCTATGGAAATGATCTTCGTATCCACATTCTGCACGGTAAATGCAGAAGCATTCGTGAAAGTGTGAATCCCGATTTTCCCCGCCTCGATCTGTGCCAGAAGCCCGGAGATATTCTTGTCATTCTTGCTCTTAGCCTGCGACAGCTTCGGATTCTTTCCCACGCACTTGATACTCTGCCTGCCGCCAATCTTAATACTGTTTGACGTGATGCAGGCATACTTCGTGGAATCCGCTTGACCTCCGGTGAAGGAAAGAATGTCTCCCACATCCAATGCCGGATTCCCAATCGTGTCAGAATCAAACGGAACGTAATTTACCATCGACAGATCGTTAAGGATATTCTCACAGAGCTGCCGCCTGGTCTCTTCCAGACCAAACTGCAGGAGCGGATTCACGCCCAGGTTCATCGTCAGCCCGTCATCCGGATCCAGCGCGTAATACTCTGCGATCTGCGTCCGCAGGTTCGTGGAACTGACCGCCGTATATCTCGTGATAAAATCCGAAAAGCTGGAAGTGAACCTGTGCATCCTCTCCACCACAAGCACCGGCGTATTCCCGTACTTCCTCAGTTCCAGTTCTCCGGCACGGTTGATCACAAAAAATCCGCCTAGCACCTGACCTACATAGAAAAGCACATCCCTGTAAGTCTCAATATCGTTATCAGAATATATTGAAAGATTCTCCGTTCCATTCGGAAGAGCCTCGATCTCAGCCCTCGACTGAGCCAGACTTACATTGCAGGCCGTGGAGCACAGCACCATGAAATCATAGGCGTTGCCGATGGATTCCAAAGAAGTAAAAGCCTTCTCAAACCGCACCATAAAGTCATAAGCCTTGATCTCCAAACACTTCGCTTTCCTGTTCGCCTCCGATACCTCAAAGATCCCCACAGGGATTGTTTCATAGGTACCGCCCGCAATCTGCAGATGATAAAACAGCTCCACGATTGCATCTTCCAGAGTGTACCTGTTGATCTCGGAGAATAGAGAAATCCCCATCTCCGCCGCATACACCGTGCCAAGCTCAATCTCCGTACTGCCGCAGCACTGGCTCGTAATATATCCGCTTCCCTTGACCATATCTTCCTGGTCAAAGTTATAAACTGTTCCGGCAGTCGTAGTGATCCTGCCCGTCCAGTAATATTTTCTTGTATTTGCCTTCACCGCATTCAGGAAAGCCTGACTCACCGGATACAAATGACCACCTCCCTCCGGACATGAAAAGAGAGCCGCTGTTACACGACTCTCAAAAATAATTCAATAATATATTACGAGATAACTGCTATCTCCCGCAATAGATTTTTATAGCTCTGAATATAAACTCAGCAGTTCCTTCACCACCCATCTTATTGATATTAAGCTTTTTCACCTGCTCCTGCACTTCTACTGATGCCGGATTCATTTCCTTCATCCTTCCGAACTCTTCAAAAATCCTCATGAAGTTAGCCATCATCCTTTGCTCATCAGTCTTTGTTCGGTTTTTATCCTTTTCTTCAAATTCCTTAAACTCAGGTGTTTCTCCCCATTGTTCTTTCGCACGTTTAGCGTATTCATCAAGCTTACTTGCATCAAATGCAGTGAAATCCACATGTTTGGTTCCCCTAAGTTGCAAACCACGGCACATGCTTATTAGATTGTCTATGTGCTCTTTCTTTAATTCCAGAAGTTCTATTTGCTGCTGTAATGCTTTATTCTTGTCAAAACCGGAACTGGTGACGATATTTTTTATATCTTTAAGCGGAAATTCTAGCTCGCGAAACAATAAAATCTGTTGTAATGTCTCTAATGCAGCATCATCATACAACCTATATCCAGCCTTTGTGTATTCTGTTGGCTTTAATAGTCCAATTTTGTCATAATACTGCAGGGTACGTATACTCACCCCAGTTAATTTGCTTACTTCATTCACTGTCAGCTTTTTCATTTCCAAAATTCCTCTACTTCATTCAAAATCTCAGTTGCCGGAAGTATCGTTGCCTTTTCTATAGGAACCCCTGTCTTTTCTAAATAGTACTTTATCAAATAATAGCCTGTAGCATATCCTGCACAATATGGAAGCCCAACTTCCGGAAAATGCTGTATCCTAGCCATTTCATCGCCATAAAGATATGATGTGATATTATCAAAACCAGTTACTTCGAGACCATCGTAGATAATTTCTTTTATAAGGGGCATTAGCTCCATGTCTGTCTTGGTGACCCATGGTCCAAGAAGTTCTTCACCAAAGACTGTTGTGGCGAAGTTCTCTGCTAATCCTTCACTCACAATCATCTCACCAAGATTTATATTATTAGTCCACTTAATGTACTGGTATCTGATATTATGATTAGTCTCATGTGTAAGGGCGGCTGGAAGTCTTTTGATGGTCTCTTTTGAAGGAACGAGCCATCCCATAATGTATCCAGGAATTCCTCCGTCCCCACAATATCCTTCGTTCATGATTGTATAAGCATTCTGTGGGTTTGCCAGAAGAATTGTGAAAAGATATTCTTGTACCTTTAGCTCTATTCCCTGATTTTTAAATCTGGTAAGAGCTTCTTCTATGGCCCTATTGCAAGACTCCCACATCTCCTGATTCTCCAATTGCTCTATCTGCTCTGCAATGTCGCTGTCCACATCAGATGGTGCCATTATTCCTAATCTATTGTTAGCCATAATGATGTCATATCCACCCGGAAACTTTGGTTTCATTGGGATATGATAACATTCCCATTTCCCTTGGAAAGGCAACATCATATCATAGCGATAGATATCATCTTTTTTATCTGAACCAGCCAGCATTATCTTTTTATAGACATCTGGTGAATATACTCTGTTGACTTTCATCCTTACTTACCTCCTGAGCGATTTATTTAAGCTATAGTAAACTATAAACTATTACCTAACGTCAGAGTCAACAGCTATTCAATCCTTTTTCGTATCTTTTTTAAACAAAAAAATATAGAGATTGTTGCAACCTCTACATTTCATGCTCTGTACTATCTTCCGAGATAACGCTCTATCGTTCATCCCGGCAAACTTCGATT
>CACYXH010000062.1 GCA_902778245.1 uncultured Lachnospiraceae bacterium
GGACCGGAGGATGCGGTGACTGAGTATAAGGAAATGGCGCGGAAGGCACTGGAGGAATGACAATGAGTTCCATTCAAATTGAAAAAATCAGCATTACAGATCTTGAAACAGATGCCATTGTCAATGCCGCGAATGAAGGCTTATGGGCAGGTGGAGGCGTATGCGGTGCCATTTTCAGAGCCGCCGGTCATCAGCAGCTTCAGGATGCCTGCGACAAAATCGGTCACTGTGACACCGGGTCGGCAGTAATCACGCCGGGATTCCGTCTGAAGGCCAAATTCATTATTCATGCGGTCGGACCGCGCTACTGTGACGGGCAGCATGATGAGCCGAAACAGTTGTATGGTGCCTATCGGAGATCCCTGGAACTTGCCGTAGAAAACGACTGTGAATCGATCGGATTTCCGCTCATTTCTGCGGGGATCTTCGGTTATCCTGCAAAGCAGGCCTGGCAGGTGGCCATACAAGCATGTCGCGATTTCACTGAAGAGGGAAATACAATCAACATCGTATTTGCCGTCCTTGACGATGCCATGTTAAGGCAGGGACAGGAAATACTCGGAGAAGAACCGGCGTAAGCAATAAGGCGGTGATCATGTGGATTTTAAAACCTTACTGAATACAGAGGAATATGACTTCCTTCATACCAATCCGCGTCTTGGATCTCGAATCATGCTCCTCGGCGTGAGCGGGAGTTATGGCTACGGCACGAACCACGAGGGAAGCGATATTGATTTCCGCGGCGTCACGCTGAATCTGCCGTCGGATCTCATCGGATTGACATCCTTTGAGCAGTATGAGGATCCTAATACTGATACTGTCATCTACTCCTTTAACAAGCTTGTCAACCTGCTCTTGAACTGCAATCCAAATACGATCGAGATCCTGGGGCTCGATGACGATCAGTATGTTATAAAGACACCGGTCGGACAGGAACTGCTGGATCACCGACAGCTGTTTTTATCCAAACGGGCAGCGGCTTCTTTCGGCCATTATGCGGATGCTCAGCTTCGAAGACTGCAGAATGCCATTGCGCGGGATACTCTGCCGCAGCCATCCAGGGAAGAGCATATCCTGAAGTCTGTACGGCATTCTATGGACGACTTTAACCGGCGTCAGGCGGAAGACTATAAGACGGACGCGAAGCTGTATATCGACACGGCGGAAACGGAAGGCCTTGAGACAGAGATCTTTCTGGATGCGGACTTCCGGCATTATCCGCTCCGCCGCTATAACGACATGATGAACACGCTGCATACGGTTGTCCGGGATTATGACAAGATCGGCAAGAGGAACCATAAGAAGGACGACAACCATCTGAACAAGCATGCCATGCATCTGGTGCGGCTGTTCATGATGGGGATCGATATCCTGGAGAAAGGCGAAATCCGTACGCACCGACCGGAAACAGATCTGCAACTGCTTTTAAGCATCCGGAATGGCGACTACATGCGGGAAAATGTCCTGACACCGGCGTTCTATGAGATCGTCGCGGATTATGAAAAGCGTTTTCAGGAGACCGAAAAGAACAGTATCCTTCCGGATAATCCGGATATGGAAGAGGTCGGAGCTTTTGTCGAAAGCATTAACCGCCGTGTGGTGACAGGAGAAATCGGATGAGAGACATTCTAAGAGAGATTCAGGAGAACCTGGATGCCATTGAACAGAAATATAACGTGAAGATCCTTCTTGCCGTAGAGTCCGGGAGCCGCGCCTGGGGATTTGCTTCCCCGGACAGCGATTATGATGTGCGCTTCATCTACATGCATCAGCCGGAGGAATATCTGCGGATCGACGCTATGAAGGATGTCATAGAATGGCAGCTGAATGAGATTTTGGATATCAACGGCTGGGACATCCGGAAAGCACTGCTGACTTTCGGAAAAGGCAATCCGAATGTAATGGAATGGGCGAACTTCCCCATCATTTACCGCAAGGCAGTGGAATGGAAGCCACTGAAAGAAGCCGCGATGCGCTATTTTTCAGAGAAATCCGCCTTGTGCCATTATTACGGAACCGCGAACAGCACCCTGCAGGGCTTTCTGACCGGGGATATGATCCGATATAAGAAGTATTTTTACGCACTTCGCCCTCTTCTGTGTTGCAGATGGATCGAAAGATATCATACGGTTCCTCCGATGGAGTTTGAAAAGCTGATGAGGCTGTTTGAGGAACCAGATGAGATACTGACGGCAAAACTGCATGAAGGAATCAGAGAACTTCTGGAGAGGAAGGCCGAAACAGAGGAAAAAGATCTGAATCCGCAGATGCCTGTCATTATTGATTTTATACGGAGCGAATGTGCCCGGCAGAAGCAGATTTCAGATGCGGCACCGGATGATCACAGACATGACTACACAGAATTGAACGAAGCTTTTAGAAGGCTGCTTAAGAATGGAGCGAAATGCACATGAGGTTTCGATATCGGGAAATGGTATATCGTCCGGGTTATTACGATTTCAGCAATGACGACCGGGAAGAATGGTTCCCCAACGGGATATTTAACTACAATGTCAGCCGCCTGATCAGGGATCTGGCAGCAGATGAAACGGTGAAAGAAACAAATACACCGTGGCTGAACACGGCTGTCAGAACCAGTGTGCCTGTAGGGGAAACGATTGCCCATTGCCATGGTCTGGGGCAGATGGAGGAGGAACACATCCAGGCAGCCAATCTGGAGAGGCCTTTGATTTTCATTGAACTGGCACCGGACAGTTTTAACCTGATCGACGGTCACCATCGCCTCGAAAAAGCAAGGCGCGAAGGCATTACAGCGCTTCCTGCATGGATGGTGGACGCTCATGCTGCGGTCCGGTATCTGGGAAGTGAAGCCGAATACAGCACGTACGTCGGATACTGGAATTCAAAAGTCGAAGATATAGGTGATGCAGCAGCATACAATGGCCTGTTCTGCCTTTCACCTGCACCTTTACAGGAGAGGGATCTGACCGGGCGGCATATCTGGAATCGAATGAGTCTTTGTCTGAATGAATGCAGACGAGTCGAAGTATACAGTGAGGAACAATGGTTCACGCTGTTCAGGCTGAACGGGAACTTATTCTGCGGAGAATCGGAAGCTTACAAGCCGTCAATACGATGTCAGGCCCCATACCGGATCACGTCGGAAATGATTGAACGGGCATCGGAGCATTTTGAAGACTGGTATGGTAATGCAAGGTTTTCAGAAGAACTGCGAATGAGGCGGAAAGAGGTTAAAAGAAGCATCCGGCACGCGGACGTTCTGATGGCTTGCGTACGGGTGTTCAGCGAGTATTGAAAGAGGACGATATAAATCAGTGAGGCGGTGATATTTTATGGACAATGAAGGCGGCGAATGGATCATGAAAGGCCTCGACTGGGACGACCCGATGCGGATCCGTTCCTGGAGGGAGCTGATTAACTGGATCAACGAAGTCGGTTTTCTGCCTCTTTTTGCAAATGAAGCGCCGGGCTTTTCCGCGGAGGAGCATGTTTCTCCCCTCTTCTGGTGGACCGGCGATCCCGAACAGGATCCCTGGGAGTGGCGCGAGATTATTCCCGCGACCGGGGAGGTAGCTTACGGCAAGTTCTTCAATAACAAGACCGGATTCATTTCCAAAGAGTGGTTCCCGTACTTTGCCAATGCCCGCCGGGACGGCTATGATTTCGATGCGGCGTGGGACGACGAACTGGTTCAGCGCAGATATAAGGCCATCATGGATATCTGCGAAGACGGCGGGATGCACCCGGGCTTTGAGCTGAAGCCGGCAGCGGGCTTCGGAAAAGACGGTTATAAGAACTTCGATGGATGCATGACTGCCCTGCAGATGCAGACGTATCTCATTATCCGCAAATTTGAGCGGCGGCGTAATAAGCGCGGACAAAGTTACGGCATGGCGGTCTCGTATTACCAGAAGCCGGAGGAGCTGTGGGGATACGAGCATGTAACGAGTGCTTATAAGGAGGATCCGAAGGTCTCCGCGGAGCGCATTTTCACAAGGGCAAAAGAACTGTTTCCGGAAGCGTCCGAGTCGGCGCTCCGGAAAGTTTTGAAATAGAGGTATTTTTAAAGTGATCAAACCAATTGTAAAAGACGTATTCTTCCTCGGGCAGAAATCCGAAGTTGCCATAAAGCAGGATCTGTCTGTAGGACAGGATCTGATGGATACCCTTTGCGCCAATCAGGATCATTGTGTGGGCATGGCCGCAAATATGATCGGCGTCAAAAAACGGATCATCATCGTCAACTTGGGGATCCTGAACGTCGTCATGTATAATCCCGTGATCTTGAAGAAGGATACGCCCTATGAGACGGAGGAAGGATGCCTTTCTCTTACCGGTGTCCGGAAGACGACACGATATCAGAATATCGAAGTCGAATACTTCGACAGCAGCTGGAAGAAACAGCGGCAGAAATATTCCGGCTGGACGGCACAGATCATCCAGCATGAATGCGATCATCTGGAGGGCCGGATTATATGAGCGCTCCGGAATCGTGGAAAGCCGCTTACAGGGATCTGATCGAGACCATTGTCAACATGGGTTATCCGGAGGAGTTTGGCAGGGCGATCGCAAAGAACCTCGGCTCAGAAAAAACCATGCGGCGGATGACGGCATATCCCTATTCTGCGAAACCGCGCTCCGCGGAAGAAATCGCGGATGAGATGCTGGCGATCATGAGTGACCGGGAGCGGTGGATCGCAAAGAAAGAGGCGGAAGCCGCAAATGCCAGATATAACGAGATACTGAACGAAGGACTGGAGTAACGGGTATGAAGCTGGAGAAATCATTTGTGTTTAAAGGCTTCTGGAAGGATCTGGAGGCACAATACGGGAAGAAGAAAGCCGCCGCCATCTGGCAGTATGCGAACAAAGAACTGCAAAGGCTGGAAGCGTCAGAACCGGAGGCAGACAAAAACAGCAAATCTTTTGTATTTCCCGCAGTGTCCCTGTACCGTGCGGTCGATCATTATGTCCAGGGAGAGGCACTTGCCGTGACCCGTGCTTATGGGACAAAGACAGGTCTTCGCCTGAGAAACATTTTCCGTAAAGTGACCGCGTTGCCCGGCGTTCCCAATCTCATGTGGAAGAATATGGATAAAATTGCGGCGAAGATGAGCAGCGGATACGACTGCGAAAACCTGATCGTTACAGACCACCTGTGCTCTCTTGATGTGAAGCGCTGTCCCCTGTATGACAAGGCAAAGGAGCTCGGGACTCCGGAGGCGGCACAGATGATCTGCTGCATGGATAAGGAATACATGAACGGCTTCCGGGGGATTGATTACACCCGGGCAAAATCCGTTGCGGAAGGTGATGACTGCTGTGACTATCGTCTGCGTGATTCCAGAGGAAAAAGGAAATGAGTGAAGCCTTTGTAAAAATCGATCTCCACGGCCTGCGGCAGGAAGAAGCGATGAAAGTCATTGACGAAGCCCTTGCCTCTGCAGGGCCGACGACCTATCAGCTGCAGCTAATCCACGGATATAATCGCGGTACCTGCCTTCGGTCTATGATCCATGACTGGTATCAGTATGAACCCAAGGTCAAACGGATCATGCCGGGCGATAATCCGGGAATCACCGTACTTGTTCTGAAGGAGCTGTATTGAACGTGGCCAGGAAGAAAAAGAAGAAACAGTTGAAAAATGAGGCAGTCTATATCGACCCGTATCCTGACATGGATGGTGATTTTGCCTTTATTGCCGGTTATACATCCGGTTGTGCACCATACGGAGTGATATGGGAAAATGTGGGCATTGATTCCGAGCTCCCGTTTGAAGAGAAAGTACGGCTGTATATGGATCAGATGAATGACCAGGCAGACACGTTATCGCTGGATGATGTGGAAGAACTGCCTTTTGACTGATCAGACACATTATTAAGATGGAGGAACCTACTTATGAGAGGCACGCCCGGTGTAAATGAGAAAGACTGGAAGCTGTTCCGCAGCAGGATCCCTGACTGGCAGGAAGCCTATATGGATAAGCTGAATCATGAATATATCGAACTGCTCAGCGGCGAAGGGAATCCGTCGGATAAGTTCTGGGCGTTGGAGGAACGGATCCGCCAGGATAAGAAGGACAGCGGCGTTCAGGCAGAAATGAGTCGTTCAAACATGAAATTCATCCTGATGGATCTTCTGGATGAAGGCGCGATCACGGCAGCGGATTTGGACGGATTCAGTGACGATCTGCGGGATTCGCTGCTCACCTACATAGAACTCAGAAAGAAACGTGAAGGAAGATAAGATGCTGGAAACGAAAAGACTGATCCTGCGCCGCTGGGAAGAAAGCGACGCGGAAAGCTTATATGAATATGCGAAAGACCCGGATGTCGGTCCGATCGCCGGCTGGCCGCCGCATAAGAGCGTAGCCGAAAGCCTGGATGTGATCCGGAACGTCTTTAACGGAGCGGAAGCCTATGCCATCTGCCTGAAATCGGATGGCAAAGCGATCGGTGCGATCGAGCTCAAGCTGAACGGCCATACCGATCTGACCGAGAGGGACGACGAGTGTGAGCTCGGATACTGGCTTGGCAAATCCTTCTGGGGACAGGGCGTTATGCCGGAAGCGGCAAGAGAAATACTACGCCATGCCTTCGAGGATCTGAGGATGCAGAAAGTCTGGTGCGCCTACTATGACGGCAATACCAAATCCAAACGCGTGCAGGAAAAATGCGGTTTCCGATATCAATGGACCACAAAGGACGTGGACGTTCCACTGATGCATGAGAAACGGACCGGACACGTGAACCTGATGACGAAGGACACCTGGCTCTGGAGCCGGCTCTATGAGGAAGCGAAGGCTGTACAGAACGGACGGAAGATTTCCGATTATGTGGAGGCCGGCGGCGTGGCGGCAGCCGTCCTGTCCTCCTCCGGAAAGATCTATACCGGCGTCTGCGTCGACACCTGCTCGACACTGGGGATCTGTGCGGAGCGCAATGCCATTTTCAACATGCTGACGAACGGGGAACAGGTGATCCGCAAAGTGCTGGCAGTGATGTCCGATGGAAGGACCGCTGCGCCGTGCGGCGCCTGCCGGGAACTGATGGTGCAGCTGATGCCGGCGACGTACAAGGACATTGAGATCATGCTGGATTACGAAACCTGGAAAGTTGTTACTTTAGGGGAACTGACCCCGGAATGGTGGATCGGATGAAGAAAGAAGCGAAAGACTATCTTGCGTATATATCGGAGGTCATTCATACGACGATCGTTGCCACGGTGGATGATGAAGGGCTTCCTGTTACCGCAGCAATCGACATGATGGATAGCGATGAGAACGGGCTGTATTTTCTGACGGCAAAGGGAAAAGGATTTTATGACCGTCTTGTAAAACGGCAGTTTCTTGCACTGACGGCACTGAAGGGCGAGGACACAATGACCAGTGTCGCTGTCTCTGTCCGAGGGAAGGTAAAGGAACTCGGTCCGGCGCGTCTTCCCCATCTGTTCGAGAAGAATCCTTACATGGCGCAGATCTATCTCTCGGAAGCGTCAAGGGAAGCGCTGACGGTATTTCAGATCTGTGAAGGCAGCGGCGAGTGGTTCGATCTGTCAAAAAAGCCGATCGAGCGCGCCAGCTTTACCTTTGGCGGAGCTGAGATCAAAACAGATGGATATTTTATCACGGATGCCTGCATCGGCTGCGGCACCTGTGTCGGTGTCTGTCCGCAGCAATGCATTGATGCGGATCAGGTTCCGTTCAAGATCCGGCAGGAGAACTGCCTGCACTGCGGAAACTGCATGAAAGAATGCCCCGCCGGAGCCGTAGAACGCAAATAAGGAATGAAGAGTATGAAGGATGTCAGGATCACCGTCATAAGGAAGGCCTGTTACAGGAATCTGATGGAAAGATATGAGAATCCGATTGAACATGCCTGTGATATTCAGGAAGGACAGGTATTCATATCTCATGAGGGAAGAATCCCGGAGGGCTTCTGCGACAGTGCCTGGGGAAGCATGGAATACTTTGTGAAAGAACTGGCTGCCGGCCGTGGGAACTTCTACGACGGCTGGATGAAAAACCCGGATTCCGCCATGATCTCCTGCAATGACGGATTCCGTCCGGTGAGTTTCCTGCTGGAGGCAGCAGAGGATATGAAATGATGAGGTTTGAGATTAAACGATATGGTCGTCCGAATGCGGATACACTTCTTTTCCAGATGGTGGATGAACACGATCTGGAAGTGATCGAACAGGAAGTATCTTATATCCGGGAACGCTCCGGAGGTCAGGACTTCTGCTTGACAGCCGTGAAGGTAAATGACTGGAATAAGGACCTGTCCCCGTGGCCGGCACCAGCTGTGTTCGGGAACGAGGACTTCGGTGATGGCGCGGCGGAAACACTGGAATATCTGCTGAACGAGGTTGTTCCCGATACAGATATGTCGGTGTCTTCGGGGCAAAGGCTCTTTATCGGCGGCTACTCTCTCGCCGGATTATTCGCGCTCTGGGCCGGATATCAGACGGATCGGTTTGACGGGATTGCAGCCGCCTCGCCATCCATATGGTTCCCGAGCTTTACAGATTACATGCGCGAAAACCAGATTCGTGCGGATGCGGTCTATCTGAGCTTGGGCGACCGTGAGGAACGGACAAAGAATCCTGTCATGACTGCCCCCGATCTTCGATCGGGGGAGCCGCGCGGCTTTGAGCGCTTCAAAGGAATCCGCAAGGATTCCTACATTTCGCAGGTGGGAAACGCCATCCGGGACGCAGAGATTATCCTGCGGGATGCCGGCACGGGCTGCATTTTGGAATGGAACAAAGGCAATCACTTTAAAGAGCCGGATCTTCGGACGGCGAAAGCATTTGCATGGCTCATGAACAGAGAGAAAGTATAGGGAGGACAGGTCGCATGAAGATACTGGTATTAAAGAGCAGCGGTAATAAGAAGGGTTCTTCGGTCATTCTGGCGGATGAGTTTATTCGTGGTGCGAAGGAGAACGGACATGATATCACGGAATACAGCCTGATCCGCAAAGACATCCGTCCCTGCACGGGCTGCAACGCATGCGGTATGGACGGCCCTTGCGTGCAGAAGGATGACTATGAGAAAGAGCTGAAAACCCTAATCAAACAGACGGACATGATCGTCTTCGCCATGCCGGTCTATAGTTTAGAGTGCCTGGTACCAGTTGGGTACAGATTGAAGATCTATTCTTTAAAGAATCAGACCTTGATATCCCGCCTGCAGAAATCCATGATTGGGTATCAGCATGCACATCTCTGATCAACACGGTTCATGACTTTGTCTTCTATTACAAAGAGAATTATGTTGGGAAGCGAACTGTCGATAATAGGCGGCAATGTATGGATATGACAATTAGAAGATATCATGAAGATCTGAAAAAACTGCAGGATGAAAGTAATAGATTGGGGATATAAAAAACGATGGTCGGGAAATATAAAGTCGTCACGCTGTGCGGCAGTACTCGCTTTAAAGATGAATTCATGGAGGCACAGAAACGTCTGACGCTGGAAGGTAATATTGTTATCAGCGTAGGTCTCTTTGGTCACTCCGGTGACAATGAAGTATGGGAAAACATGGACGAAGGTACGCTGACTGTGACCAAGGCTATGCTGGATGACATGCATAGGGCTAAGATCGATATGGCCGACGAGATCTTCGTGATCAATGTTGGCGGATATATCGGAGACAGTACGCGTTCTGAGATAGAATATGCTATCGCCAATGGAAAGCCAGTAAGATACCTGGAGCAGTAATGAAAGGAGTATCGGAGATGCCATTCAAGATTGTCCGAAATGACATCACAAAGATGAATACAGAGGCTATTGTCAACACAGCCAATGATCATCCAACCGTTGGAACTGGATGTGATCATGCTGTTTCTATGGCTGCAGGGTATGAGGAACTGCTGGCATACCGCAAGGAGCGCATTGGCTTCGTGAAAGAAGGCGATGCATTTATCACGCCCGGATTTCATCTTCCGGCAAAGTATATTATTCATGCGGTAAGCCCGCTGTATATAGATGGAAAGCACGAAGAGGAAGTGCTGCTCAGGTCCTGCTATCGGAAGAGCCTTGCTTTAGCTGCGGAATACGGGATTCGATCCATTGCATTTCCTTTGATTTCGACCGGCGGATTCGGTTATCCAAAAGAAGAAGGCATGCGGATTGCCGTCGATGAGATACATGCGTTTCTTCTGAACTCGGATATGCAGATTTACCTTGTCGTATTTGACGAGAAGGCAACAAAAATGGGGAGAAATCTGTATCCCGATCTGGAAGCCTACATCGACCTCAACTATGTCCAGGAAAGACGTGAAGAGGAGTATGGTGACGCCTATTATGCCTTCTCAATTGCCAGGGAAGAACTTGACGGTGAGGAACTGTCTCCTGCTCAGATCAGATACCGGGAGGAACGGTGCCGGAGAAGGCTTCTGGAAAAACAGGAAAATGCGGCATCCACGGCGTATGGCAATGCAGCACCTTTGCCTTCGGCCGCAGCCGGGAAATCTGCAGGAAAGAAATTGGAAAAGCCAGGCCTCTTTCATTCTATTTTTCAGCAGCCCAAACCAGCGGAAGCCGAGGCTTCTGACATCTCAGAGGCTGAGTATATAGAGGAAGCCTGCTTATTTGACGAGAAAGAGACGCTCCTTGATGAAGATGCCGCTATAGAAGACATGGAGCGAAAGCTGGCAGAGCGAATGGCCCACATGTCCGATACGTTTCCGCAATATCTGCTCTATCTGATTGGTGAGAAAGGCATGGAGAATGCCGAGGTATACAAGAGGGCCATTGTTGATAAGAAAGTCTTCTCCAAGATCAAGAATAATCCGGAATATCATCCGCAAAAGCTGACAGCCCTATGCCTTTGTATCGGGGCAAAACTGAACCTGGATGAATCCAAAGATTTGCTGGCACGGGCCGGATATGCATTGTCTCCTTGCGATAAAACGGATATCATCTTCTCCTACTTCATAGAACATGGGATCTATGATATGATCGAGCTTGATATTCAGCTTGAAGAGCACGGATTACCCTGCATCATCACCTGAAAATGACGGTCGCTTCCAGGGCGACCGTTTTTTAAACCATGCCTGTTATACTGGCCTCACAACAAAGAAAAAAACAGGAGCTGCCCTGGCAGCGGGAAGTGAGGACAGATATGAAAAAGGATTTAACAGAGCTGGTATTTATCATTGACAGGAGCGGATCCATGTCCGGTCTGGAGGCAGATACCATCGGAGGCTTCAATGGTCTCTTGGAGAAACAGAAAAAAGAAACTGGGGAGGCATATGTTTCCGTCGTTCTTTTTGATGATCAGACAGAGGTTCTTTATGACCGCGTAGATATACAGGAAGTAGAACCGATGAACGACAAGCAGTACTATGTGCGGGGCTGCACAGCGCTTCTGGACGCGGTCGGCGGCGCGATCCATCATATTAAGAACGTGCATAGGTACGCCAGAGAAGAAGACGTACCGGAAAAGACACTCTTTATTATTACGACGGACGGAATGGAAAATGCGAGCCGGCAATACAGTTATGATAAGGTCCGCCGGATGGTTGAACATGAGAAGAAAAAGTATCATTGGGAATTCCTGTTCCTGGGAGCAAATATGGATGCCATCCAGGTGGCCGGCAGGTTCGGGATCAAGCCCAGCCGCGCAGTCAATTATGAAAATGACGGCGCCGGGACACAGCTGAACTACGAAGTGATGTCAAAAGCTGTCAGCTGCGCCAGAATGTCTGCGACGGCAATGGACATGGAAGAAGCGTTTGATGAAGAAGAACTGCTTGCGCCGATCCGTGAAGATTATAAGCGGAGACACAGACGGTAATGGGGGTGAGGCTGATGACAGAGAATATTTGGCTCGATGGCGTTATGGGCGTTGTGATCGGCGACGCCCTTGGATGCCCGGTGCAGTTTATTGACAGAGCGGAACTGGCCAGCGGACCGGTTGATGATATGGAGGGCTATGGAACTTACAACATGCCGGAAGGAACCTGGACGGATGACAGCAGTATGACACTTGCTCTTCTAGCCAGTATTCGTGAGAAAGGCGGGATCGATCTTCCGGATATCATGTACCGGTTTGCATTATGGCTTACTAAGGGGGAATACACACCCTTTGGAGAATCCTTTGATGTTGGAAATGGAACGATGGGTGCGATCATCCGGTATCTGAAGAATCCTGATATCACAAAATGCGGCGGAACAACAGATCGGGATAATGGAAATGGTTCTCTCATGAGGATCCTGCCGGCCTGTCTTTACTGCTATGAGAGGTCCCAAAAGGGCATGACGGATGAAGAGGCAGTGACGTTGATCCATCAGGTGGCAGGTCTGACGCACAATCACCTGCGCGGCCAGATTGCCTGCGGGCTGTATTATTTCATGATCTGTGCGCTTCTTGATGAACCTGGTTCCCAGATCGACCGGCTTCAAAAGGGGCTGGACCGCGGATTTCATTTCTATGAGAAGGATTCGGGCAATGAAAAAGAATTGGCATATTATAAAAGACTTCGTGATCTGGATGCTTTTTCTGGGGTTCAGGAGAGCGACATCCGCAGCACCGGCTATGTTGTAGATACCATAGAGGCAGCAATATGGTCGTTCATTTCGACAGAGGATTTTAAAACATGTGAACTGAAAGCTGTGAACCTGGGCGATGACGCAGACACAGTTGGCGCAATCGCCGGAGGCCTTGCGGGACTATATTATGGATACGACACATTTCCGAAGGATTGGCTTGGTGTGATTCAAAAGAGGCAATGGGTCGAAGATCTATGCCAGATGGAAGGGGGACGACTGGTACAAAGTGGATGTTATTACCTGCGCGGCTCCGAACTTAAGAGAACGGCTCAGCAACGCTATGAATCCGAATGCCGGAAATAAGGCCGCGAAGATCACGAATCAGGAGCTGCGTGCACTTTTAGAAACACGTATTCGCCGTGTCTTTAAAGTTTAGAGTGCCTGGTACCAGTTGGGTATTACCGCCACGGAGAGATCGATCCAATCTTGTTTATCGATTATAAAAAGGCGTCGTACTATCAATTTGTCTGTGCGGTTGATAAGAACTGCGGACTGGAAGAATTTTTCGAAAAGCAGAACCAGACACTGGATTTTATCTGTACACAGATCGCAAATGGGGAGCGCCCTCACGAACTGCTTATGCTTCAGGAACTATTGGAGGAAGGCACCGTGGATCCAGAGCGGACAAGAATCCGGCTCCAGGCCTATGATGCGGTGCTTCGTGATGTGGATTATAGATCCGCGCTTGGTATTCTGGACAAAACCTTTTTGAATACACAAGCTGATAAGGGAAAGTATTCTTTGGTATCTTTCTTTGAGGACTCAGAAGACTTCAGAAATCAACAGACGCGCCGTTGTACGGAATATCTGAAACGGATGAGGACAATCTCGTTTTATATCAGAAATATTCCAGACGGGATGTCTGCCGGATCCTCAATTGGGAAAAAGATGACAGTTCAACGATATACGGCTATGGCATCAAGTATGGGACCTGCCCGATCTTTGTAACGTACAAGAAGAAGGACGATATCTCCGAAACAACGAAATATGAAGATCAGTTTGTTGATCCCCAGGTGTTCAGCTGGATGACAAGGAGCCGTGTCAGCCTGGACAGCACGGAAAGTCAGGAGATCATTCATCATGATGAGAATGGCTTAAAAATCTACCTGTTATTCAAGAGCACAACCGCACAAAGCTATATCGTCAATGATGACTGAATCCATTGCGGGATCTGCACCAAGGTCTGTCCGCCTGATAACATCACGGTAAATGACAGGCCGAACTTCGCGGATCGTTGTGAGGTCTGTTATGCCTGCCTGCACAACTGCCCGAAGAACGCTATACATCTGACGAATGAGAGAAGCGCCGCCAGATTCCGAAATGAACATGTGACAGTGAAGGATATCATTAAGGCTAACGAGTAAGAGGAGGTCAACATGAACGTACTGGTTTTACAGGGAAGTCCCAGGAAGAAGGGCAACACGGCAATTCTTGCTGATGAGTTTATCTGAGGCGCAGCAGAGGCTGGCAGGGACGCGGCTTTGCGACAGAAGCATTAAAGAAAGTGCTGAAATATCCGTCGGAGACAAAGGATACGATAAACTGATATACGAATACCGAAAAGCAGATCATTGATACGGCGTAAGCCGGATAGAATAGGTAGTGTCAAATAGGCTATGAAAACAATGAGCTTAAAAAATTAGGCTCAATTGCACCTTGATAAATGTAGATATTTATTCTTTTTGCCGGAAGTGAG
>CACYXH010000063.1 GCA_902778245.1 uncultured Lachnospiraceae bacterium
TTTCCAGAAGGCGCTGCGCAGAGCAGAAATAGAGGTAAAGTTCTCCGAGGGCATGAGCCCGCATATGATCATGTCTTTCGCGGCTCCTCTTGGAGTTGGGCTGACCAGTGATGGGGAATATGTGGATATTGAGCTAAACACTCCTGTTTCTACCGAAGAGGCTGTCAGACGATTAAATAGTGTTATGGTAGAAGGGATGGAAATCCTGGACTTTCGCCAGATTGAAGAAGGAAAAGCCGGAAAGGCCATGTCCCTGGTGGCAGCAGCAGATTATACGGTGACATTCCGGAAGGGATATGCGCCAAATGGAGAATGGCAGTCAGCCATCTCCGGTTTTTTTGCCAGAAAATCTATCACGGTGATAAAAGAGACGAAAAAAGGAGAGAGCAAGATTGACATTCGCCCTTTGATCTATCAGATGGGCGTTCATGCCGGCGTGATCTCCATGAAGCTGGCTACTGGAAGCGCGGCTAATCTGAAGCCGGAGTTGGTGATGGAGGCTTATATGCAGTGGAAAGGATGGGAACTTTTGCCGTTTGCGCTGGAGGTGAACCGCTGTGAAGTGTACGCCGATTTTGGAAAAGACGGGCATCACCGGTTTGTATCCCTGAATGAACTGGGGCAGAGGATTATATGAAGTATTGTATCGCAAAAATGAACAACAGGATCTTGTCCTATCTTCTGGCAGAAAACGGTCGTGCGGTGGAGATCCACGCGGATGAACTGGAGGACCGGAATTTGCTGGGAAATATCTATATCGGCAGAGTCCAGAAGGTAGTGAAAAATATCCAGGCGGCTTTCGTGGAAATTTCTCCGGGAGTGCCCTGCTATCTTCCGCTGGAGGATCTTCGGGATCCGATCTATACGAAGAAAGGGCCGTCAAAGGATCTGCAGCAGGGGGATGAACTGGTGGTGCAGGTATCCAGAGAGGCAATGAAAACAAAAGGCCCTTCCGTAACCACCAGATTGTCTTTACAGGGAAGATATGTAATACTGGATGGGAAACACCCCGGGATTGGCATATCAAAAAAACTGGAAGAGGGCCAGAGAGAGCAGTTAAGGCGGATAGCAGAATTTTATCGGAAGGATCTTTGGGCAGATAGTCATTCCGGATCCATCCGCCTGGCGGAAGCAGCTGGTATTGTGATCCGGACCAATGCAGCCTGCGCTTCAGAGGAGGCTATTCTGGAAGAACTAAGAAAGCTGTCCCGGCAATTGGCAGATATCCGGGGGAAGGCGCCGTATCGCACCTGCTATTCCTGTCTGCATCAGATGCCCCCGGGGTGGCTCAGGCGCTTCAACGGACTTCGGATGCGGGATACCCAGTTTATCATGATAGAGGATGAGCAGCTCTATCTTCAGGCCAGACAGTATCTGCAGGAGTACCTGCCGGAACTGCTTCCTATTCTGGTGCATTATCAGGATCCATTGCTCCCCATGCACAAACTCTATTCCCTGGAGAGGGAACTCTCCGAAGCTCTCTCGCAGCGGGTATGGCTCAGATCGGGGGGCTATCTGGTAATACAGCCCACCGAAGCCTTAACGGTGGTGGATGTGAACAGCGGAAAATATGAAGCCGGGAAAAAGAAGGAGGAGACCATCCTGAAAGTGAACCTGGAGGCCGCCAGGGAGACCGCAAGACAGATGCGGCTCCGGAATCTTTCCGGTATCATTATCATAGATTTTATTAATATGGAAACAGAGGAAGCAAAAAATGAGGTTCTGGGGGAACTGAGAGCCCGGCTGCTTCTGGATCCGCTGCAGGCAAATGTGGTGGATATGACAAAACTGAATCTGGTAGAAGTAGTGCGAAAGAAAGTGGAAGGCCCTTTGATGGAGCATGTTGTTTAGAATAAAAACCATTAAGTGACAGGTAAGATCAAGAGCAGAAGAGAAAGGAAGAAAGACATATGGGTGGATTTTTTGGAGTTGCATCGAAACAAAGCTGTACATTGGAATTATTTTACGGAATAGATTATCACTCTCATCTGGGAACCAGAAGAGGGGGTATGGCGGTGTGCGGAGAGCGGGGGTTTCAGCGCGCCATTCACAACATAGAGAATTCGCCGTTTCGTACGAAATTTGAACAGGATGTGGAGGAGATGGAAGGAAATCTGGGCATCGGCTGTATATCTGATTATGAACCGCAGCCCCTGCTGGTACAATCCCATCTGGGCAGCTTTGCCATTGCCACTGTGGGAAAAATCAACAATATGCCGAAACTTCTGGAATATGTATACGAAAATGGACGCACCCATTTTCAGGAAATGAGCAACGGACAGGTTAATGCTACGGAACTGACAGCGGCGCTGATCTGCAAAAAAGACAGTATTGTGGAAGGTATCCGGTATGTACAGGAAGTTGTGGACGGCTCCATGACGCTGCTGGTGATGACCAAGGAGGGGATCTATGCGGCCAGAGACCGTCTTGGCAGGACTCCGGTGGTCATCGGGAAAAAGGAGGGTGCTTTTTGCGTTTCGTTTGAAAGCTTCGCCTATGTTAATCTTGGCTATGAAGATTATAAAGAACTGGGACCTGCAGAGATCGTATATATTACGCCGGACGAAGTAAAAACGGTGAGCGAACCTGGGGAGGAGATGCGGATCTGTTCATTTCTTTGGGTTTATTATGGGTATCCCACATCCTCTTATGAGGGAATCAATGTGGAAGAAATGCGCTATAAATGCGGCAGTATGCTGGCAAAACGGGACAAAGGGAATGTGACGCCGGATCTGGTGGCCGGCGTACCGGATTCCGGCACGGCTCACGCCATCGGTTACGCAAACGAATCCAATATTCCGTTTTCCAGACCCTTTATCAAGTACACACCCACCTGGCCCCGCTCTTTTATGCCAACCCATCAGAGCCAGCGAAATCTGATCGCCAGGATGAAACTGATCCCGGTAAAGGCATTGATTAAAGAAAAGAAGCTTCTGCTCATCGATGATTCCATTGTCCGGGGTACTCAGCTTCGGGAGACTACGGAATTCTTATATCAGAGCGGGGCGAAGGAGGTTCATGTGCGTCCTGCCTGTCCGCCGCTTTTATACGGATGTAAATATCTGAATTTCTCTCGCTCTAAGTCAGAGATGGATCTGATCACCAGAAGGATCATCCGGGAACGTGAGGGAGATAATGTTTCTCAGGAGATTCTGAGCGATTATGCGGATCCCTGCAGCAAACGATACGAAGAGATGCTGGAGGCCATCCGGAAGGAACAGAATTTCACTACGCTTCGGTATCACCGGCTGGATGACCTGGAGGCTTCCATTGGTATCTCTCCCTGCAAGCTATGTACCTACTGCTTTAATGGAAAAGAGTAAGTAAAAACAGGTAAAATAAGGCAACAAAATTCTACAAAGTAGAATCTGCTTGTCTTATTTTTCATTAGTAATTATTTACAATTAGTCTTAGGTGATGTATAATTTGCTGTATAAAAATGGGTGAGTTAGCTCAAATAAGAAGAAATCAAAAGTAAAGGGGAAGCTGTTGTTATGAAGAACGGAATGGGAAAGCGCGTTTTGGCAATGATATTGGCAGTGATTATGCTGCAGTCAAGTTGCCCTAGCACACTCTGGGCATCAGAGGAGACGTATGTCCAGGAGCAGACCACAGAGGATGATGCGCGTATTGCGACGGAGCAGGCAGAGGCGGAGGAAGCTGCCAGGGCCGCGGCGGAATCAGAGGCTGCGCGTATCGCGGCGGAACAGGCGGCAGCGGAGGAAGCCGCCAGAGCTGCATCGGAAGCTGAAGCTGCACAGATTATACAGGAGCCGTCAGAAGTGCAGGCTGCCGAGACACAAGCGCAGTCTGAAACACAGTCAGACGCCCAGTTAGAAGTCCAGGAGGAAGAGACTGAACAGCAGACACAGACTGCGCAGCCGGAGACACAGATTACTGTAGAGTCTGAGAACCGGCAGAGCGAAACCATGGGGCAGGATGTCTCTGCAGAGGAGACTGAGGCTGATATCACAACAAAAGAAGTGTCTTCCGCCATTCATTATGAAAATATACAGATGGCAGACGGAACGAGAATAGACGTAGATATCCCGGCGGGAGCATTGCCGGAGGGTACTGAAATGCGCATTTTTGGCGTGGATCTCAGTGAAAATATCCAGGATGCCGAAAAAGCGGCAAAGGCTCAACGGGTTCTTGCCGCGTTGGAAAAGGCGGTTGGCCAGAAGTTGGATCAGGATCAGATTGCCGCCTATGATATATACTTTTGTGAGGAAGAGGTCAGTGAGGACATCCATATCCAGCCGGAATATCCCGTGACCCTTACATTCAAAGATGTCAGGGTGGCAGGCGAGAGTGCCATGGTATTTCATATACCGGACGATTATAATAAAAATGCGGAACTTGTCAGCGGGACAGATCTGAATCCGGGAGGAACTGTCGCCATCGGCGAAAACGGGACAGTGACTGTCACAGTAGAGAAAGCAAAAGAATTTTCTGTTTATGCTATCGTGGGTGTGAAGGATGCGGAAGAGGAGACCGAAGCAGTCACGGAAGAATCCACGGAGGCTGAGAGTGAAACTGTCTTTGAAGAGAAAGAGGACACCGTGGATTTCGGTACGTTTACTTTTGAGGATGGCTCTTCTGTGCATGTTACAACGGAACAGGGAGTATTTCCGGAAGGAACACAGTTGAAGGTAACCCAGGTGGACAGGCAGCTTGCGCTGCAGAACGCCATCAAAGCCACCGGCAACGAGAACCTCACCGAAGACGATATAGCGGCATATGACTATGATTTCTTCCTGGGGGAAGAACATGATCTGGAGCCGAATGGAGTTGTAAAGACGGAGTATGCCAACCTTGCTGTCACCATGGCGGAAGAACTGCAGGCATATCATCTGGATAACAACGGAGAACTTACTTCTGAACTGGATATCGTGAACCAGGAAAATACAGGAAAGGAATGGACGGCTGTAGAAGTACAGTCGGACGTGTTTTCGGTACAGCTGTTTGTAGCAACGGGAGCCGGGACTAACAATCCGGACGATAACTTTGTGGAAATCAATAAATTTTCGGCCTCGGTTCGCTCCGGAGGCGAATGGGAAGGGGAGGATTATGTCTGGACCGCGGATCACAGCAACGCGAACCATTCCTATATCTTCCGTCTGACCTATGATATTTCGGGCACCTATGAGTTTGATCCGGGATCCGTTGTTATGACCATCCCGAAGTCTATCTTGGTAGACCGGGAGGGAAATCCTGCGGATTACTATGAGATGTCTCTGCCCCACGCGGAGGATGAAGGACTGACGGACGCGAACCAGTTTGTCTACTATGAAGATGGAGACAATATTGTGATCACGAACCGCGTGGAAATCCC
Organism: uncultured Lachnospiraceae bacterium; assembly: GCA_902778245.1. Lineage (GTDB taxonomy): Bacteria > Bacillota > Clostridia > Lachnospirales > Lachnospiraceae > Merdiplasma. The sequence goes on from CACYXH010000063.1 coordinate 5,336, forward strand.
GTTAGGACAGTCCGGTTATATTGAGGTGGCTTATTTTACTTCTGAGAAGACCTTTGCATATGCGGATTATGGCACAGTGGGGGTGAAAAATCCAAAAGCCGGTTCCGATCCATTTTACGGAAGTATCAAGATCAGCCAGGGCAAAGCCTCTGATAGCGCAACGACGGAAGAGATCCCGGTTTACATAAATACCACTGCGAAGATCACCAGCACGGAAAAACGGACGCCCACGTACTATAAAACATGGCAGACTTCCTGGGGAGAGGATGTGAAGCCCGAGAATCCGGATGACTGGTACTACCTGGTCTGGGAGATCCGTACCTTCACGGAGGATCCCACACAGCCGTATAATTTCAGCCTGGAAGATAATTTCAAGTTCCTGGAGGGAACCCAGGGAGAGGTAGTCGGCTATAGAATGCAGGGCGCGGGGAGTACATACACGGAAACTGGCAGAGTGGAAAATCTCACATCCTACTATCAGTATGGGCGCTATGACTATGTCCTTACGAAACATAAAATATCCGATTATGACGCGATAGCGGAAAGAGACGGAAAGTATACCCTGGAAAATGAAGTGACAGCAACAGTGGATCCCATTGATCAGGTGGATGAGGATACCTCTGCGGTCAGCTCAAAAAAGTGGACTTATAAGAAGCCGATATTTGAACGCCCGACAGGACATTTCTATCAGTGGAAATTCGGTTATGATTTCCGGGCGGATTACGGTACTGATTACAGCAGCTACCGCACTCGAAATTCTGAAATGATCCGTTCGTTTGAATTGGACGAATTTGAAAGAAACAGCACATATACCATTGATGATCTCTACTATTATACTTATGTTCATGGCTGGCCCTATCCATGGACAGTAGATAGCGGCGCGGATCTGGATGACCCGAATGTTTATGGAAAAAAACCGGTAAATTGGGAACTGACGGATAATGAGTTCTATCTGAATGAAAGTCTTGACAAATTAAGCTCAGCTGACTACGAGATATATGAACTTTTGCTTGACTATGACGCCCTCGAAGCAGAATTTGACGATGAGACAAAGACTTTTGTCTCCCAGAGACATGAGTTTACTACGGAGGATACGGTAGACGTATATGTAGAACTTAACAATTCCGGCGATTACGTAAAAGCAGCAACCTACAATGCCGCAGATGGAAGTTATTCTTATTACAATGGAACATATGTAAGTGGAAAATCAGGAAAAAGTCTTTTCCTGAAAAGCAATGTAACAGGATTTAAACTGACGACATCTAACGCATATTATTACACGAAACTAGGTGCGTATCCCCGCGTCCGTTTGAAAAACAGCGAGATTATAAGACAAGCGTTGGATGCAAGTGAGGACAAAAAGCTGGAACTTGCGAACTATGCGGAATCAAAAGTGACCGACTTTAATGGAAATCAGATTTACTCTCTCAGAAGAAACGGGTTGGAGTATATTGTCGGTTTTACGCGTGATGGGCATATATCAAAAAAAGTGACCGGCTACAAGAACGATACGATCAACCGACTTTACACCATTACATGGAGAACAGAGGCATATGAAGATTATATGGATATAGATAACAGCAGAAAGCTGGTGTCTCAGTCTTCCGGTAAGTTTTATGATCTGCTGCCAAAAGGAGCAGAGTATAAGCAAAATTCCCTGAAAGTGTATGCGGATGGGGAAGAATTGCTTCAGGGATCGTATGCGCTGCAAGTGGTGGATAACTATAAAGATTCCGGTAGAACTATGCTTGTTATTGACGTCAATGTGTCTGCCGACAAGTATCAATTCTACTACAGCACAAATCATAGCTGGGATTCCATTAAAGATTTTGGAACGAGTGTCCTCAACAGTGTGGCTTATGAGACCGGAAATGAGGATATTGGAGACGGACAGGTAAGCGAGGCGATCGATCCGGCAGGTTATAGAATGAATGAATTTGATCTGATGTCCGGTTTGGATCCTGACTGCCAGACGGAACGTTTCCTTTATACGCAGACAAGCCATGAGATCACTGCTTTGACTTCCGCAGCCCTTGGACTGTATAAAAAGGTGCGGGCAGCGAAGGATGATGCCTATGTTTACAGCACAATAACCTATCCGGATGCGGATTATTCTTATAAACTCCGCTTCGCTACTGAGGCAGAGAGTACAGCAAAAGATCTGATCCTGTTCGATTCTCTGGAAAATTATATGGTGGCGGCAGGAGAAAAAGAAGGAGCAGTTTCCGACTGGCACGGAACATTTGTTCGAATTGACACTAGCTTTGCCAGCAGCCTTGGTATTGCACCGGTAGTTTACTACTCTGCAGCGGAGAATCTGAGCATTGATCAGCATCATGATCTTGCTGACAGCACTATATGGACAAGCACCCCTCCCGCAGATCTTAGTGCGGTGAAGGCAATTGCCATTGATCTGAGAAAGAAAAGCAGCGGGGAGGATTATATTCTTCCTGTTGATACCGCTATAGAGTGTACGGTGTATATGCATTCACCGAAAAATCTGGCGGGTGATGTTACCGATCCGGTGACCTACAACAATATTTATCTGAACCAGACGGTAATGGATAAGGATGAAATGGAATCGGTAACAGAATTGATCCATCAGGACTATACACAACTTCGTTACCGTGTAAAGGGGGATCTGTGGCTGAAAAAGGTAGACAGCACGGATGAGAATACCGTTATTCCGGATGTGGTCTTCCAACTCAGCGGCACATCGGACTATGGTACGGAGGTGAATAAAAAAATTAAATCAAACCGTGCCGGGGAGATATACTTTGAAAACATCGAGAAGGGTGTTTACACACTGCAGGAGATCGAATCTACAGATGATTATCTGTTAAATACGCATGTATTTGCTGTTGAGATTGCCGCGGATGGAAAAGCGTATGTTGACGGAACTCCTTATGAGGAAGGGGAAAAGCTGGTCGTCGAAGACGCTCCGCGCATTCACGGCGATTTTGAGTTTTATAAGCGAGGTTTATTAGACAGTGGTGCCAATGGCACAAATCCATACCTGAACGGCGTTGCGTTTATACTGGAGGGCGAGTCGGATTATGGAAATCAGGTGTCGGTGACTGCCATTTCCGGTGCAGATGGAACGAAGGGCAAAACGGTCTTTAAGAATATCGAACTCGGCACCTATACCATGACGGAGATAGATACCGTAGAAGGGTATATTCTGAGCAACATTGAATACACTGTTACCTGTGATGCGGATGGAAACTTTATCGTGCGCTATACGGAGGATGGAGAGGAAACGATACTCAGTCAGGCGGAAAACGGCGACTTCGAGATCTTTAACGAACCACTGCACACTCTGACTATCAAGAAAATGGATACAAAGGCTGTGACCAAGTCCGAAGGCCTGGCGGGAGCTGTATTTACATTAAAAGGTACTTCCGACTATGGAACAGTAGTGGAACTGACTTCAGAACCAACAAATGACGCAGGTGTGACTTCATTTGCAGACCTGGAGCCGGGCAGCTATGCTCTGCAGGAGATCAGTGCTCCCGCACACTATGCGCTGGATGAGGAAGTTCATCTGGTGGTGATCCATAAAGACGGAACCGTAGAGGGACTCACCGACTACACAACATATGTGGAAGGAGCGGAGGGCTTCGAGGGCTATAAGGCCTTTGAAAACGACCGTTTGTACGAAGGAGTCATCACCATCGAGAAAAAGTGGGAAGGTGAGGATGAAGACCGCCCGATTCCGGTGGTACATCTGGATTCACTGGATCCCAAGTACGGTCTGCCCTATGCGACAGTCAGTGCAGCTAAATGGAAAACGGCGGTAACAAACTACAAGAACTCCACGTCATTTAAAAAATTTGAGGGTACAGAAGCGGAGGTTCCGAAAGAAACTGCCACAAAGATTGACAATGATAAAACGAAGTATTCGGTCTACTCCTGGAAAGATGGCGATACCTGGTACTGGTGGTCAGACGCGGAAGTAGTGTTCCTGGACAGTAGAATGAAGCAGGACAACAGTTTGCCTGGTATGTTTCAAAACTGCAGCATGTTGACCAGTATTGACCTGAGCGGTCTGGATACGTCAAAAATGGTCAGCATGGCATACATGTTTTCGGGCTGCGCGAATCTGTCGGATTTAAAAAATCTGAGTGGTATTGATACGTCAAATGTTAATAATATGCAGGGGATGTTCGGTAATTGCGGCAAGCTGACAGACCTCGATTTAAGCGGATTTGATACGTCAAACGTCAATGATATGGGAAGCATGTTCGAGGGGTGTGCTTCTCTGGAACACCTGGATCTGAGCAGCTTTAACACAGCGAAAGTTACGTCAATGTTCGACATGTTTAAATCTTGCAGTAGTTTAACACAGCTTGACCTAAGTAATTTTGATACTTCAAATGTTTTCCAAATGGATTATATGTTTGATGGCTGCGGTGAATTGACGAGTCTTAATCTGAGTAATTTTAATACGTCAAATGTAACAGAAATGGCATACATGTTCATGTCCTGCACGAGCTTGACCGAGTTGGATCTGTCCAACTTCGATACATCAAATGTAACTTTTATGTCAATGATGTTCGCAAAATGTTCTAAATTGGCTTCTCTGGATCTGACCAGTTTTGACACATCAAACGTAGAATATATGAGCAGTATGTTTTCTGAATGTGCACAACTGGAGAAACTTGACTTGAGCAGCTTTGTAACATCCCGTGTCAAATCATTTGACGACATGTTCCGGGGATGTTCAAAACTGAAAACAATTATTGCTGGTAATCATTGGGCTAGGGATGAAATAAACGGTCAATCCATGTTTAATAATTGCTATGAACTTCCTGGTTATGACAGCGGAAATATTACTGCTGTGATGGCTCGTATTAGCGGATACGACGATGAACTTCATCCAGATGCGACATACCAGGGCTATTTTACCGCCACAGCTAATCTCCAGCCTGCAGAGGATAGCACGGAGGCGACCATCGGGAGGAGAAACACAGCGGCATGGAATATGATCCTTGGCGCAAACTCTTTTAGCAAGGCAGCCAGCGGTACTGAAATTCCAGATAGCGCGTACAGGATTGATGACTACGCAACTACAAATCCGATCTATGTCTGGATGGAGGATGGAAACGCATACTGGTGGTCTGATGCGGAGAAGGTTTATCTGCCAGCCAACTGTGGAGCTCTGTTCAGGGGAAACAAATGTGAAACCATAGACTTGCGCGGTCTGAATTTCGAAAAAGTAGTAAACATGAGTGATATGTTTAATGGGTATTTAGACTATCCGTATTCTACAACGTATTCTAAATTAACAACGGTTCTCTTTCCGGACAGCAACGAGCTTGACACATCCGGAGTACTCAATATGCGCGCTATGTTTTCCTCATGCTATGAATTGACAAACTTGGATCTGAGCGGTTTTGGCACATCTAATGTGAATAATATGGCAGAGATGTTCAGCGGGTGCAATAAGCTGGAAAGACTGGAATTAAGCGATAGATTTGCCACATCCAATGTGAAAACTATGGAATCTATGTTCAACGGCTGCGCTGCGCTGACAGAGCTGGATCTGAGCAACTTTGATACATCTAATGTGAACAATATGGAAGCGATGTTCAAAGACTGTTCTGGTTTGACGAGCCTGAACTTAAGCAATTTCAGAACGCCGGAAGTTACAAGTATGAAGCAGATGTTTTATAATTGTGAAGGGCTGCAGAGCTTGAATTTAGAGAAATTTAATACTTCGAGAGTAAACAACATGTACCAGATGTTCCAGGATTGCCAAAAACTGGTGACTCTGGATCTGAGCAGTTTTGACACGGCGAACGTTACAGATATGGGCTACATGTTCCAAAACTGCAGGGAACTAACGAGCCTGGATCTTCAAAAGTTTAATACTTCGAAAGTAAACAACATGTGCCAGATGTTCCAGGATTGCCAAAAACTGGTGACTCTGGATCTGAGCAGTTTTGACACCACAAAAGTCAATGTAAGTATGGGATTGATGTTCTATAGGTGCAACGCGTTAAAAACGATTTATACAAGTGGACATTGGGATGTCGGCAACACAGGAACAAGTGTATTTTTTGACTGCCGCGTTTTGTCTACAGATTTTGGGACAAGGGTTGGAACCAGGACAGATGTGAATATGGCCCGTATAGACGGGTATGATGATAACATGGTGCAGGATGATCCTTATATAGGGAAAGGATACTTTTCCTATAAAGGAGATAACATTACCCGCATGGTGACCAACAGCGTCATTTATGAGGGAGATGATCCCGACAATGCTTATGATCAGTGGATCAAAAATGGTGATGGCACCTGGACCTATCGCTTCCATGTCTTTGATGAGGACGCCATTTACTATGCGTACGAGACATCCGCTCCCGGATACTCGTGGACAGTGAATCAGGCAAATGCGACGAAGATCGATTACAGGGAAGGTTCCAATGACGCTAAGGCCGACATCACTAACACAAAGACAGAAGAAGAAACCGGAAGCCTCATCATTTCCAAGATCGTGGATGGGGATACGGCGACGGCTTCGGATCGCAAGAAGGAGTTTACCTTTACGGTTGAAGTAAATGTACCAGGTGATGGAGAAACAATGGTGCCAATCCCGGATGGTGTCTATGGTGATATGACGTTTAAAGACGGAATTGCCGAGGTGACGCTCTCCCATGGCCGCACAGCCAGCGCGACGCCGCTTCCCGCGGGGGCCAAATTTACGGTGACTGAGACGGCAACTTCAGAAGAGTTTGTCACGACGGCGACAGTGAATGGCGGGAGTGTGAGCGATGCGACGGTGACAGGAACCATTGAAACGGGCGAACTGTCAAAAGTGGCATTTACCAACATCAAGAAGCCGACTACAGGCGAACTGTCCATTACAAAGACGCTAACCGATGCCACAGCAGAGGACGAGGGGGTTGCTTTCAACTTTACACTTACCCTGACAGGTAATGAGGAAACTGTCGGAGGAACACATCTTTACGGTGGATACGTGTTCCGTGAGATCGAAAGCGCTGTGGAGGGCAAGTCACAGGCATCCACCACGATTCAGGTGAAGAGCGGGGAGACCGTTACAGTGAAAGAACTCCCTAAAGATGTGCAGTATAAGGTTACTGAAGTGTACGCCGAGGGCTACGAAATGACAGCATCTGATCATACGGAGGGAACCATCAGCGGAGGCGGCACGGCGGAAGTTTCCTTTACAAATAAGAAATTGGAGGAAAAGACCGGCGGCTTTGTTCTGGAAAAACAGGTGACTGGTAAGGCCACAGAGGATTCTTTCAAATTTACGGTAGTACTGCAGGGGTTGAAAAAGAAGAGTACCTACATCCTGTCAGATGAGAGTACCTTTACCTCCACTGCGGCCGGAACCGCCAGTGTAACGGTGCAGCTGCAGTCAGGGCAGAAAATCATTTTCCAGGGCCTGCCGGTAGGAACTAAATATACCATTACCGAAGCAGCATCGGATTACAAGGCTTCTTATAAGATAACCAACGCGGCGGAAACTGGCAGCATTGTTTCCTCATCCGGTACGAATACGAAAGCAAATACAGCCCTTTCAACAAAGACCGAGGTGGTGGAAGAAGGCGAAGAGATTACGGTTACTTTCACGAACCGCCCGGTTACCCACAAGGTCTATGTCTCCAAGACTATGGCAGGCAGACCGGGAGAATTTGTAAAGGGCGCGAAGCTCCAGGTGATTGATGTAACCGATGGTATAACAGTCCTGTATCAGTGGATCAGCGACGGCGAGAACATGCAGGAGATCGATCTGGCAGCGGGTACTTACATTCTTCGTGAAGCGGAGGTCCCGGATGGCTACCTGGCAGCGGAGGATATGACATTTACCGTGGACAGTGAAGGAACAATTACTGTCGATGAAGCTGAGGTAGGCTATATAGAGATGCAGGACGCTCCTACCGTTATTCAGGTGAAAAAAGTTGATCCCCAGGGCAATGCGGTAGTCGGCGCAGTATTGGCGGCTTACCTCGAAGATGATATAGATGATCCTGAGTCTGATTATGGAAATCCAAAAGAAGGCGCGGCGCCTGTGGCTTCCTGGACCACCGGAAACAGCTCTTATACGCTGAGAGGAAAGCTGGCTGTGGGCAAGACCTACGTCATTGTAGAGACAGTTGCTCCAAAGGGATACGCCAAAGCGAAGAATGTTAAGATCACGGTCGAGAATACCATTGATACCCAGACAGTCACCATGGTTGATCCTCCTGCTCTGAACGTGAAGGTTACAAAGACCTGGGATGATGAAGAGAATTTAGGCGGCTTACGTCCCTCCTCGGTGACGGTTCACCTGTACGCGGATGGAAATCCGGTTCCGGATGGCACAGATGCTAACGCGCAGAAAAACGTGGATGGAGATATCATTGACGGCGTCATCCAGTTGAAAGAAGGAAATGACTGGACCTACCAGTGGATAAATCTTCCCAAATACAGGACAGAAGGGGAGAAACAGGTTGTGATCGTCTACAGTGTAACAGAGGATACTGTGGGAGATTACACCACGGAAATTACCGGAGTGAGCAAGGATGAAGACCATTATGAGTTTGAAATCACAAATCAGTGTCGATCCAGGACTTCTGTCAATGTGACGAAAGTCTGGGATGACGCAAACAATCAGGACGGGCTGCGGCCGGAGAAATTGACGGTAACGCTGTGGAGTCAGACGGAGAGCGAAACGGCTAAGACGCAGGAAGAGAGCGTGACGCTGAACGCGAAGAACAGCTGGACAGCACAGTGGACAGACCTGCCGGCATACCGCGGCGGGGAAGCTATTACCTACACGGTGACAGAGAACGCTATCGAAGGTTATAACA
>CACYXH010000064.1 GCA_902778245.1 uncultured Lachnospiraceae bacterium
CCCACCGCCTCACTTATTTAAATAATCTATGATCTTGAACGTAGCTCATCGTATTCTTCTTGATCAATTTGCCATTTTCTATTGTAAACACATGCCACGCTGTGCCCGCTTTTTTCGGTACTTTATATGTGGCGATGTGCAGGTTTCCCTTATAGACCATCACGCGGGCGCCAGAGTTTCCAAGCGACGTACTCGATGTCATAAACCTGTTTGTAAAATCATGGACATAGTAGTTATAGGTTCCGTTCTTCTGCACCTTAAGATTGATCGTGACCGTTTCCGGACCATAGCTGTTTACATCATCAACATCAAGATTTGCAGCCAATTTTCCTCCATAATATGCGTTCTTCTGAGCAAAATAAATGTGATAACGCCCACCGTAAGCATTGGATGAGCCAGTAAGATGAGCGTCCAGATCCTTCGGGCTTTCTCCCCATGTCAAAACGATACGGTACTGCTCCGCCTCCAGGGGCTTACTGATACTGATGGTATTCGATTCATACGATGGACTATTGACATATACATAGATCGTTATGTAAATTGTCACAAAATTATTTCTCTGCACCTGAACCGTATAAGTTCCTTTCGGGAGCGTTATCTTGTAACAGCCCTTAGAATCCGTCTTACATGTCTTGTACACTTTTCCATTCTTGTTCGAAGATCCCTGGCGGAAATACAGCTTCGCATTCTTTAATCCCTTGCCATCCTGCGCATTCGTTACAATGCCCTTATACTGATACGTCTGTGTCTTGGTCTTAGCATGGAAGACCGGGCAGAAAGGAGAATAACTATAGGATCCGCCTACAACATAATACACGCGGATCTTAATATAATAAATCGTATCGCTCTCCAATCCGGTCAGTTTCTTTGATTTTGTTTTTCCGCCCTTTACCAATATCTTTTTGCAATTTTTAAATTTTTTGTTGGTTCCATACCATATCTCATATCCCATTGCCTTTTTATTCGGCTTCCAGGTAATATTGATACTTCCCGCTGCGCTGGATGTCTTCGGGGCAATGTTCACTGTGAGATATACAACGACAATTTCCGCGCATTTCTTCCCCTTGGTAATATTGGATCCTGATTTGATATAAATACCGATCGAATACTTGTATGCTTTTCCGTTTTCTTTTGCTTTCTTGTCCAGATACGTACAGGTACGGCTGTTATTGATTGTCGCAATCTTTTTTCCATCCCGGTAAATGTAGTAGCCGGTCACACCATTAACCGCCTTCCATGTAATCTTAATACCATCTTTTGAGCATTGTGTGTCAGTAATTTCTGTCACTTTGGGGGTTTCCTGACCAGCGGATGGTGTCGTAACAGTCGGATTCGGTTCAGTTGGTGCAGCAACCGGCTCCGGATTGTCAATGGATATGGGCTGAATGGGATCAGACACCACAGGATCCGTAATAGATATCAGGATATCACGATAGCGATACTCTGTGCTATAGTCAATACTCCTGACAAACCATGAGATATCCCCATCCCCCAGATAATAGGCAATACTGTTTCCTCTGTTATAAGCAGGAACCCCATCTTGGATCCAGGATCCGCTCTTGAACGATTTCGCAGCAGCAAACACGCTTGCGGTTATATCCTTCGTGTAGTGAAACTCTCCGTACGACGCCCGGGCTCCATAGGAAGAATACTTGCCTCCGATACTATAATCCCGGATATTGCGGTAATAAGGGGACTTTGCCTCCTGTGTGCAATATACTTCCATATGGTAAATTGAGGGCACTTTCCTCTCTTCGACCTGAGCATGGATACCGGTTGGCTTATCAACACTCCACTCAGACCACTCGGTATATGCCGCCTGGGCCGCAACAGTCCCCAGACCCAAAACCAGAGCCATTGCTATAAGGCTCATCGTCACATAACCTATCCATTTTTTCATTCTCTCATCCCTCCTGATTTTTTCACAGCGTCCTGAAGTTTCAATATTTGTTCCACAAAAGGCCAGGCAGAAAGCCGTAACATTATATTTATTGTAGCAAAAGGGGAAAAAAATGCCCTACACAATCGGGTAGTTTTTATGCAGGAAAAATGATATGATTGCTTCAGACTACCTGTTTGTGTAGGGCATTTTACGCCAAAATCGATTACCATATGACTTGTTCTCACCCGGGAAAGGAGGCGAAAGCAGATGACAGCGCGTAAAAAACAGATCCGCTACAATATTATTGCTTTTTTGCTGCTGTTTTCCGTGTCTCTTTACCGGAAAATAAGTCTGCGCTATTTGCCGAATGATCCTTTCCGCACATATGTCCTTTATGCCTGCTACGTTAGCCTCACCGCCGCTTGGGGAATCTCCATCCGTACGCGGGTAACGCAAAAAAGCATGCGCAGATTTCTTTTGATGGAGGATGCCGTCATTTTCGCCGGCCTGTCACTTCGGTTTATTCAGGACACTTTTCTACATAAAAATATATTGCTCATGCGGGTCAGCGGACTGTATGTAGCCGCCACGCTTCTTCCTATCGTACTGTTTGGACTGTATGCGGCCCTTGGAATTGGTCAGGCGGACACCTACAGGATTTCCCCAACTTGGTACTTCCTCCTGGCACCTGTTCTTGTCATGCTGTTCCTGACGGTTACTGATGAAAGCCATCACTTTGTCTGTTACATCATCCCCGAAGAAGTGCAGCCAAATTTATATTTTCACCCATATATCGGCACCTATCTGATGTATGGGTTGGGAATTTCTTTTATGATTGCCCGAGTGTATCTGATTTACCAGCGAAATAACATCTTGAACGGGAGGCCGGTTTTTCGATTATTGATTCCGTTTGCGGAAACCATTATTCTAATTCTCTTTACTATTCCATATTTCCTGAACTATCTGCAGGTTAATCCTTCGATTGCTCCCATGGAAGTAATCGAGTTTTATGCCAAAGTGTATTATACGGAAGTGCTTACCTGGGAGTTTTATATTTACATGGGACTTGTTCCTGTAAATACGGATTATCGGGAAATCTTTGAACACTCCACCGTCGCAATGCAGATTATCGGAAAAGATGACACCAGAATTTTGTCAGAAAACGCTTCCGATATCCCGGCGGATGTTCTTGTGAAACTGAAAAAAGAAACCTTTATGATTTCTGAGCCTGGAAGAGAACTGCATCTTCACACGCTTCCATATGGATACTTTATCTGGAGCAAGGATATTTCTCACCTGCAGGAAACGATAGATGCTCTGAAGCAGAGTGCCGAAATGCTTGCTCAGGAGGGTGGCCTTCTCCGTGAAGAATTAAAAACAAAGAATGAAGAAGCCAAACTGCTGGCACAGAACCAAATTTATGATGAACTGACCGGAGATGTCAGAAATCAACTTAAGCTTATGAAAGAAATTATAAAAAAGCAGGAGCTTACTCCGGACAAACGCACACTTCTAAGGCAGCTCTTCATCCTTGGAACCTATATTAAACGGCGCTGCAACCTTCGTCTGATGCAGAGAGATACGGGAATCATCCGCGAAGAAGATCTGCTGATCAGTATTCAGGATATGATCTCTGCCATGAAACTCATGGACATTCAAGCGGAGCTGAACTGGAATCTGAAAACGGTATTTTCCGCTGACTTTTCTATTTATATTTTTGATCAGCTGGAATACCTTTTGGAGTATGAACGTTTTTCCATAAATAAAATGGCGATAAACGCAGAGCAGAAAACCATTTCCTTTTCCATAGGCGGATTCCCGGGCAATGCTCCCAAAAAGGATATCCGTCAGCTGACGCCGGGTGGCTATCTGACCCAGTGGCAGAACATGCCGGATGGCTATCGAATGATTCTGAGAGAAGGAGGCGATTGATATGTTTCAAAAGCTAAGGAGAAATTATCGCACCGCCAGATGGATCCGCGCAGCCATTGACACTTACCCGGACGGCATATGTTTTGCTTCATCAGACGGAAGGCCAATTCTGGCAAATCAAAAGATCAACGCTGTCTGCCATGCCCTGACCGGACACACCATTACAAATGCCAATGCTATGTGGAACGAGCTTAAACAAATGCAAACTGAGGAATGCCTGCTGGATTTTGACATCGTATCGGCAGAAATGACAGGGCAGAATCGGAAGGAGCAGATCATACACCGCCTTTCGGATGGTTCCATGTGGCAGTTCCAGAAGCAGTCTCTCGCAGCCACAGACCCGGCCGCAGGCAACGGGCCGGCAAAGATACTGCAGTACGAAGCTGCGGATATTACACAGCTTTACCAATATCGCAGCAGGCTTTTGGATAACAACCTCCGCTCTGCCGGGTTGCATGAGCGGCAAAGGGAACTTCTCCAAAACATTGTACAGAATAACCTGGATAAAGAAATTTTAAACGCGAAAATGCGGATCCACGATGAATTTGGCCGCCTTCTGATCATGACCAGGAACGCGCTTACGGAAGGTGAAATAGGAAAAGACACTTCCGATCTGTTTGCCACATGGAAAAACATCATAGCAGACATGGAAAACGCCGCTATGAATGATCATGAGGGAGATCCATCGCCGGAAAAAGAATTAATGGAGGTAGCTGATATGATCGGCTGCTGCGTGAAATTTCATGGAAAACAGCCTTGTGAGAGAAAGGCATTGCTGCTTTTATACGCAGCTATACGGGAAGCGCTTACCAATGCAGTGCGCCATGCCAGTGCAGATACACTTACCATCGTCATTGCCGAACAGAATCAGGAGTATCATGTGGAGATCTTAAACAATGGACGAACTTCTGTTACCTCGGTGAAAGAGGGCGGCGGTTTAGGCAATCTTCGAAAACGGCTGGAGTCGGAGGGCGCTGCCATGGATATCCGCTGCGAAAATGGTGTTGCGCTTATTTTGACAATTCCAAAAGAATAATATGGAAAGGACGGCTCTGAGAAATGATAAACGTACTGATCGTAGAAGATTCCAAAATATCCCGGGAAGCATTTGAAAGGCAGCTTGAATCTTCTCCCGATTACTTTGTAATTGCCTCTATCGAAAATGCAGCCAATGCGGAAATTGCCTGCATGCGAAATAAAATAGATTTAGTTCTTATGGATGTGTGTACTGCGGACAATGAATCCGGCCTGATAGCTGCCGCTAAAATCAAAAAGCATTATCCGCGGGTCAGAATCATTATCATGACATCTATGCCGGAGTATTCTTTCCTGCAAAAAGCAAAGGAAAGTGGCTGTGATAGTTTCTGGTATAAAGAACAGGGCGATATTTCCCTGACCGCCATCTGTGACCGAACCATGAGAGGGGAATTTTTATGGCCGGATAAAGCTCCTGTGGTTATGATCGGACTGGCTCGAAGCGACGAATTTACAGAGAGGGAACTGGATGTAATCCGCGCTCTGGCCCAGGGCAATCGCTACGAAGAAATTGCAGAGTCACTATTTATGTCTGTAAATACGGTAAAATATCATGTGAAAAACATTCTGCAGAAAACCGGTTTCCACAGCACCATACAGCTGGTGGCAGAGGTGGTCGAGAAACGGCTGATCTTGCCAAAATATTAATGTTTATACCTCAAATAGGGACATATTTGGACCAAAGCACGTTATAACAACGGGGCTGTTTTTGCAACAGCCCCGTTTCTCCAAACTATATCCCGTCTTTTACAGATATTTTTTGAGTTCATCCACCTTATCCAGTTTCTCCCACGGAAGATCCAGATCATTGCGTCCAAAGTGACCGTATGCCGCAGTCTGTTTGTAGATCGGACGGCGAAGATCCAGCATCTTGATAATGCCCGCCGGGCGCAGATCGAAGTGTTCCCGCACGATCTGGGTCAGTTTTTCGTCGGAGAGTTTTCCGGTTGCGAAGGTATCCACCATGACAGAGGTAGGCTGAGCCACCCCGATGGCGTAAGAGAGCTGTATCTCGCACTTGTCTGCCAGTCCTGCTGCCACAATATTCTTTGCCACATAGCGGGCTGCATAAGCTGCGGAACGGTCTACCTTGGTGCAGTCCTTTCCGGAAAATGCTCCGCCGCCGTGTCTTGCATATCCGCCGTAGGTGTCTACGATAATTTTGCGGCCGGTCAGTCCGCTGTCGCCGTGAGGTCCGCCGATAACGAAACGGCCGGTGGGATTGATGAAGAATTTCGTATTCTCGTCCACCAGTTCCTGCGGAAGCACCTGATCAAACACATATTTTTTAATGTCTTCGTGGATCTGCTCCTGAGTCACATCCGGATCATGCTGGGTAGAGAGTACCACTGCATCCAGTCTGGCCGGCTTGCCGTCGTTGTACTCTACGGTCACCTGGGATTTCCCATCCGGACGCAGATATTTCAGCGTTCCGTCTTTTCTCACTTTCGTCAGCTGCAGACACAGTTTATGAGCCAGAGAGATCGGATACGGCATATAGTCCTCGGTCTCGTTGGTGGCGAAACCGAACATCATACCCTGATCCCCGGCACCGATGGCCTCGATCTCGGCATCACTCATCTTGTTTTCTTTGGCTTCCAGCGCTTTATCAACGCCCATGGCGATATCGGAGGACTGCTCATCGATAGCAGTGATCACACCGCAGGTTTCTGCATCAAAACCATATTTTCCTCTGGTGTAACCGATTTCCTTAACCGTATCGCGCACGATCTTCTGAATATCTACATACGCATTTGTGGTGATCTCACCCATTACCAGCACCAGTCCTGTGGTAGTGGCCGTTTCACATGCCACACGGCTCATGGGGTCCTGTGCCAGAAGCGCGTCCAGAATAGCATCGGAAATCTGGTCGCACATTTTATCGGGATGGCCTTCTGTTACTGATTCAGAAGTAAATAACAATTTTTCCATTTCCATCATCCTTTCCATTTTCTTTGGTCTACGCTTTGGTCTTATGAACAAAAGTGTGCTTCGCGCACTCCGCAATTAATAACCTGGGCAGCACAGCTTTTCCCAAGGGACACTTCGTAGTGTTCCGCGCGCGAAGCTGCGCATCCCCCGGAGGGTTCTGTCTCATAGGAAATCCGGAGGAATTTCCTATGAGACAGAAAAAGTCCGCTGAACAAATTCAGCGGACTTAATAATGCAATCATCAAATCCCCTTATTGTTCGAGTTTACTCGCTCAGGCAGGCACCTTCCGTATTCGGGGTTGCCGTGGTTTCACAGGTCCTATGTACCTCCACCACTCTGAATAAGAGAAAAGCTAACTTACATTAACGCTTTTTTACTGTTTCGTCAAGTATATTTTCGATTTTATCTCCAGTAAATTGTGATCAGATTAAAATCATCATCCGTATTGTAACGATAATTCCAGGTATTTCCCCCATACACACTCATGAGATACTGTCCGGCATCGCTGAGCATCTTATTCTGAAACATCTCGTATTTTGCCGTTTCATAAGCCTCCGCAGAGCCAAATTTCATGACAACACTGCTTTCGTCGGACCACACAGAATTCATCAGCACGTTGTAGATCGTGTCATAGTCAAAATATTCATAATACATATTGTTGCGCTTGTAATAATTATAGCTGTCATCTATGCACTCCGGAAGGGGAACACTGGCTTTTGGGATATGCGTTTTATACAGCTCCGCATCCGTACAGCAAAGATAATTGTAATTCATAGCACCACCCGTGCCGGAAGCCTCCTGCGTATTTACGAATACCGGATCCCCCCAGGTCACATCCACATGATAATAATTACCGTCGATACGAACAATATTCCATCCGTGATCTCCACCGCTCACTGTACTGCCGGTAACATAAGTACAGAACATTCCCATGCGGTGCAAAATATACTGGAATGCTTTGGCATATCCGGCGCAGACGGAACGGTGATGCAGCAAGGCGCTTTGAATATTCTGATTATCCGGGCTGCTGCCGTCATAGTCCACCATATCGATGAGGTATTCATACACCTGTTTTATCTTCTGATAATCTGACACATCCGGGTCAATCCGGCTAATGCACTCATCTGCAGCCGCTTCCAGCTGTGTGCGCAAAAAATCTCTGTTCTCTATATCCACTGTAGTGGAAAGCTGATAACCTATCACTTTTCCGGTAAAGGAGGATTCTTTTGCCTGGACGCTGCTGTCAATCCAAAAAAACTCCGGATGGTCGGCCAGCACCGCATAGTATGCGATCCAGAAATTGTCTGTAGAAACAGACGCGTACAGATCCGCGGAATCTTCGTAATTCTTTATTCTTTCATACAATTCCCGGTAGATCTCATTCAGTTCACTAGGAATCTGATTGAAATAATATTCTTCTATCCCGCCGTGATCCCACCAGGTATCTCCAAGGTGGTAATAGGGACTTTCCGCCAGCCCGGCTTTCACCGCCGATGTCCTGACCATCCCGCAGCCCCAGACCGTCAGCATCACTATTCCTATACCGAATCCATGAAGCAGTCTTCTGATTATTCCTTTCAAACCGTTACCTCTCCCATTTGTCACACAGTTTGTTAATTTCTTCCGTAAACTTCTTCAGATCCTTATTGGCTCCGCCTTCATTTTTTCGGATCACACCCATCAGCCTCTGACCAGCTTCCAGCAGCTTGGCAAAAATTCCGGACGCTTTCGTGTGGACAGTTCCCATCGCTGTTTCTTTTTTAATTGGGATGGGCTCCGCCTCTAAAAGATACCTTCCCTGTGCAAGATCAAAGACTGCCCCGGAGTAAGGAGCGCTTGCCTCCAGCCCCAGCTGGTCCATCAGACGGTTTTTGAACAGTTCACACACAGTATCTTCCCCATGGGTAACAAATACCATCTCAGGTTTACTCTCCAATGAGGAGATCCAACGCAATAACCCATTGTTGTCCGCATGTCCGCTGATACCTTGCAGTCTGCAGATTTCTGCTCTCACCTCAATTTCTTCTCCAAACAGCTTCACATGAGCTGCCCCCTCCAGCAACGCTCTTCCCAGGGTACCCACTGCCTGATATCCCACGAACAGCACGGTGCTCTCCGGTCTCCAGAGATTATGCTTCAGATGATGCTTGATCCGGCCTGCATCGCACATTCCGCTGGCGGATAAGATCACTTTCGGTTTGGGATCAAAATTGATATTTTTTGAATCCTCGCTGGTGACAGATGTCTTCAGTCCCGCAAAACCAATGGGATTGATCCCACGGTTCAGCAATTCTTTGGCCTCTTCGTCAAAATCGCTGTACATCCTCTCCCGGAAAATATTTGTTGCCTCTACAGCCAGCGGACTATCCACCCACACCTCGAACCCATCATGACCTGTCACCATGTGGTCTTCCTTGATCTTTCGGATAAAATACAGCATCTCCTGCGTTCTGCCCACTGCAAAAGATGGAATCACCACATTTCCACCCCGATCAAATGTCCTTTGAATCACTTTCGCCAGCTCCACTGCATAATCTGCAGGCATCTCATGGCTACGATCCCCATAGGTAGATTCCATCACCACATAATCCGCACTGACAGGATAGGTAGGATCACCGATCAGGGGCTGGTTGATGTTTCCAATATCTCCGGAGAATAGCAGCTTTTTTTCCACCCCATCTTCTTTTATCCAAACTTCAATGGATGCGGAACCAAGCAAATGCCCGGCATCCGTAAAGCGGATGCGTATCCCGTCTGCGATGATTTTTTCCTCATTGTAATCAAAACGGACAAAACAGGAAATAGCGCCCTGAGCATCATTTAAATCATAGAGCGGTTCTACTGCCGGTTTCCCCGCCCGAGCCGCCTTGCGGTTTTTCCATTCTGCCTCGAAGATCTGAATGTTCGCGCTGTCCATCAGCATAATCTTACACAACTGAGCCGTGCCGGGCGTGGAAATAATCTGTCCTCGAAACCCTTCTTTATACAGAAGCGGCAATTTTCCGGAATGATCCATATGGGCATGGGTCAAAAGTACCATATCGATATCCGCGGCATTTGCGGGTATCGGTTTATTCTCAAATATATCGGGGCCTTGCTCCATTCCGCAATCCACCAATATTTTCTGACCGCAGGCTTCCAGATAATAGCAGCTTCCGGTCACTTCATGCGTCGCGCCTAAAAATGTAAGCTTCATACCAGATCCTCCTTCATTAAAGATAGTATACTCTATTTTTATGAATTCAGGTAGTGTGATTCTTCTGGATTTTTCTCGTACTTGACTTTTTATTCTGAATGGGTAAACTGGAAACATATAAAACAAGTGTGTAAATTATTATTTGGAGGCGCATTTATGAAGAAGATCGTATTGACCGGCGGGGGCACTGCCGGACATGTTACCCCGAATATCGCCCTGATGCCCGAGCTGCAAAAAAACGGGTATGAAATATACTATATCGGATCTTACGATGGAATTGAAAAGAAGTTGATCGAAGAACTGGGGATCCCCTACTATGGCATTTCTTCCGGCAAGCTGCGCCGCTACTTCGACTGGAAAAATTTCAGTGATCCGTTTCGTGTGCTGAAAGGATTTAGCCAGGCGAAAAAATTATTAAAACAGATCCAGCCCGATGTGGTCTTTTCCAAAGGCGGTTTTGTGACGGTTCCCGTTGCTTTGGCCGCAAAAAAAAGCCACATTCCTACCATCATACATGAATCGGATATGACTCCCGGACTGGCCAACAAGCTGGCAATTCCCGCCGCCACAAAGGTGTGCTGTAATTTCCCGGAAACAGTAAAATACCTGCCGGAAGGCAAGGCCGTTCTTACCGGTTCCCCCATCCGCCGGGAACTGCTGAGCGGTAACAAACTAGCCGCCCTGAAATTCTGTAATTTTACCGCCGACAAACCGGTACTTATGATCATTGGCGGAAGCCTGGGGTCTGTGGCAGTGAATACCGCTATCCGCAATATTCTCCCCCAGCTTCTGAAAACCTTCCAGGTTATCCATCTGTGCGGACAGGGGAACCTGGATGAGTCTTTCATCGGCAAACAAGGCTATGTACAGTACGAATATATTAAGCAGGAACTGGCGGATCTGTTTGCACTGGCTGATGTGGTCGTTTCCCGGGCGGGAGCCAATGCTATCTGTGAACTCCTTGCTCTGCGCAAGCCAAACCTTCTGATTCCTCTTCCGGCAGCCGCCAGCAGAGGCGACCAGCTCTTAAATGCCGATTCCTTCAAGCGCCAGGGATTTTCCAAAGTGCTGCAGGAGGAAGAAATCACAGACCAGCTGCTGCTGGACACCATACTTGATCTGTATCAAAACCGCGCTGATTACGTCGCTGCCATGGAAAAAAGCGGCCAGAGCGACGCCATCACAAAAATTGTGGAACTGATCAAAGAAGTATAGATTAGGAAACACATCAAGTGTTTCCTAATCGTACTCGCCTAGGCCCGAAGGGGCGTATCCGCCGGCAGGCGGATTTTGGGACGACTTCCTCAGTCGTCCCAAAAGGCATGATTTTGGAAACACCCACTGCCTTACAGAAGATTGCAGCCAGTATGCTATCCGCAATCCAAAGCGTTACGGCGCGGCTTGTGAAGGAATAATGTCTGATGAAAACGATCGGTTTCTGACTGAATTCTGAATCACTCATATGCATGCCCCTCACGCCAAAAGCCAGTCGATGACATTCACAACTTTTATGCCGTCGTAATTTCCTAGTGAGAAACGATCCAGCGTCAAGACAATCTTTTCATAATTGTCCGGAATGCCGCGCAGTGGCCGCATCTCTCGTTCAAAAGTTTCCTCAGCGGTCATATCCGCTGTAACCTGGTAGTAGGTGAGTATTCCCTGATTCTGGACAACGAAATCCACCTCAGTTGAGCCATACTTTCCTATGTTGACTTGATATCCCCGCCGCAAAAGCTCGAAATATACAATGTTTTCAATGGAAAAGCCCAAGTCATACCGTTTTCTTGGAAAGATATGATTTCGGAGTCCCAAATCAACCATATACAGCTTTTTATTTGCTTTCAGAAGCTGTTTTCCGATAATATCGAATCTCTCCACTGGATAAAAGATAAATGACTCCGTCAAGGCTTCCACATAATCGCTGACTGTATTCGGTGAAACCTTTCTGCCGGAGGATGTCAAATAGTCAGTCACGCTTTTCATAGAAACGGGACTACCGATTACACTTGCTAAATATCGTGCGATGGTCTTTAGTAGTGCAATATCCGTAATTTTGCGTTTTCCTGCATCCTTTTCCTTTCTTGTCTGCCGTTCCTCAATGTCCTTAACAATAACAGTGTTGTAGATTCCTTCCAGATATTGATTTACTTTCTCATCCGTGCGGTTCATTACTGCAACATACGGAATGCCTCCCGTTTTCATATACTCTGCGAAAGCATCTTCTCTCTGCATACCCGTTACCGTGACATACTCACGGAAGGAAAGCGGAAGCATTGATATTTCTACATATCGCCCGGACAAAAGGGTAGCCAATTCACTTGAAAGCAGATATGAGTTTGAACCTGTGATATACACATCTGTGTTGTTCTTTACATAAAGGCTGTCTACCACCTTTTGGAAATCTGGAACATTCTGAATCTCATCCAAAAAGAGGTATGTCATTTTACCGCCACACAGGCGTTCTTTTATATATTGGTATAGTGCCTTGTAATCCAGCAGGTCTTCGTAATCCAGGTCTTCAAAGTTAATTGAAATAATCTGCTCTGCTTCAACACCAGCCGCCCGAAGTCTGTCTTGATACTGTTCCAGGAGCACTGATTTACCGCAACGTCTAATCCCCGTCACAACTTTAATAATCTGTTCGTCTTTCCACGCCCAAAGTTGGTCAAGGTATTCTTTTCTCTCCACCATCCTGCATTCCTCCTTTCTCCGAGTATAGCACATTGTACCCCCCAAAATCAAATTATATTCCCGTTTCGGAATTTATTTTTATTTCGCGCAAATTAAATTCCGTTTTTGGAATTTGTTCTTTCAAAACACGTCGGATACGAGGCACAGCCCCTTGTGGGGACGTGTGTCCTTTGGGTTTTCGGTTATGCGTTGGGGGTTACTTCCTTCCAAGCCTCATACTCATCGGCAAGCTGCGCTTCCTAAACTGGTGCCTGTCACTCTAAATCTATGGTAGCTCCATAGATATGTACATAACCATCGTTAATAGAACGGTCTATATAAACTCTTCCGGCATCCACGGCTTTCATAAACCACCTTAGCACCGAAATATCCACATCGCCGGTCAAGCGAAACGCGTCTACTTCGATGGGCTTCTTCCGATACCGCATAAGTCACACCTGTCTTGCAATTTTGCGCATAAAAAGACCCGGGACCCGAAGGACACCCGAGTACGTTCCTGAAATAGTATTAAATCCCTGGGATAGTTTCTTTAATCCCTTTCGCAATATTAGCAGCTCTTTGCATTAACCCGTTTTCACTCAGATATTCAAGTCCGCGAAGGGTTATAACCGGCATTATCGGTTCTTCGATGTGAGGGCAATAATCAGCCGCTACCTGGTCATAAACAATGCCTTCAACGTATCCTGATTTTGTAAGCATGATCATGATCTTTTCCCATCTTTGGTAGCTGATGCGGAGTCTTTCTGCCGATATCTGCTTTGTGTCAAATTCGTCATAATCCATTGCTGCTTCAAGGGCTTTCAGAATTTTGTAAATGATGGAAAAATTATTCATGCTTTACTACCTCGCGAATATCATCAATCGTCACCTCGACATCTTTCCACTCCTCCATTCCTATATCCGCAGAAAAATGCGTTTCGTCCCAAATTTCTGTAATGCACCCTATTCTACCATCTTTTAATATCACTTCGTCAAATAGTTCAATACTCATCTGCTTTAACCTCATTTATGTAAGCCGACGTCATCGCTGTAGTCCCGTCTTTTTTTAATATCCATCCAACTTCAACATTAGCGGGCATAGCTTTAAGCCCATATATAATAATTCTTTGCTCATATTTTTTCCCGTACTCTGTGATTCCTTTGTATTTTGCCTGGTATTTTGAAGCTCTTGTCTTTATTTCTTTCTTAAGGAGTTTCCAATTATTACTAGAGTAGTTATTTTACTGATAATATTTCCTCGCCTTTTGATACTCCTCGTCCGAAATTCCGCAGGCATACTTCAGCCGTTCCTGTAAAGGTGCGTTCTTCATATCCCCGGAATT
>CACYXH010000065.1 GCA_902778245.1 uncultured Lachnospiraceae bacterium
GCATCTGTCTTAGCCCAATCCGCCAACGGTCTGCCATGAAAGCTGACACAGGACCATGGGGTAAACTGATCGTTTCCGTGTTCTCCCAGCATATAAGCCGTAATGGATTTCGCATCGATACCGGTGCGTTTTGATAAAGACGCAACTAACCTGGCTGTATCCAGTCCGGTTCCTGTTCCAAATACATGGCCCTTTGGAAGTTCCAGCCGGTTTGCCAGTTCCCTGGTGACGATATCGCAAGGGTTCGATATGTTGATCAGAATGCCCGAGAATCCGGATTCTTTGATTTTCCGCGCATTCTCTATCGCTGCCGGTATATTGAAATTCAGTTCCGTCAGACGATTATGCCCCTGGCGTAATAGATCGATCTTCCCCACAGAATAGACGATAATATCACAGTCCTTTAAATCAGAAAAAGTTCCAACACTCATATGCACAGGATGGGGAAGATACATAGCGCAGTCGAAGACATCCTGCAGATCCGCTCCTGCTTTCTTTTCATCGATATCAATCAATACAAATTCCTGCGCCAGTCCCTGCAGCGCCAGCGTATAAAGGACGTGCGCTCCTACATTTCCTATCCCGATAATACCGATCTTTGTCTTTTTCATGTTCTAACCTCCCTTTGTAACGGCACGCGCATCTTCCAGATGCCCCTGCCATGTCGGTCGGGCCCATTCATAATCATGCTTCGCATGATGGTCCCTCCCTCAACCACCAATATGCATATGCGGCATACACTGCCGTTCCGATGGGAATTGCCCTTTCATCTACAAAAAAGCAGTCGCTGTGATATGGATTCTGGGTCAGCGGATCGTGAGGATCTGCCGTTCCCAGATAGACGTAGACTCCCGGTACTTTCTCCGATAAGTCCGCAAAGTCATCGCCGCTTAGAAACAGTTCTCTGTTTTGGTATACCGCGTTCTTCCCGTACAATTGGCCTATGATATCAGCCGCCTCACGGCATACCTTTGGATCATTGATCAGCGGAGAGCAGAAATCCTCCCACTCTATTGTTACCTTTCCGCCGTAGATCCCGGCTATGCCTTCTGCGGTCTTTTCCACCAGTTCATTGATCTTTTTTCGGTTTTCCGGGGAGATATTTCTTGTAGTTCCCTCCAGAAGCGCCTGGGATGCCACGGCATTGTAAGAGGTGCCTGCCTGAAACTTACCAACACCAATGACAACCGGCTCCACCGGTGAATTCATCCGGGTCACAACCGCCTGAAGGCTCACTACGATCTGACTGGCGATGTACAGAGCGTCCACTCCCTTATGCGGCGCGCAGACATGAGAGCTTTTTCCTTCGACCCTGATAACAAAGTGATCCACGGAAGCATTGTTGATCCCGGGCTTTACTCCAATCTCTCCCACCTCAAGATCGGGTGCGGTGTGAATCCCGAAGACCCGCTCAGCTCCTCCAAGAACCGCATCTTTCGCAAACAGCCGGCCGCCTGCTCCGATCTCCTCCGCCTGCTGGAAAAACAACCTGACTTCTCCCGCAAACGAATCTTTCCTTTCGGTCAGAATTCTCGCTGCTCCCAGAAGGCATGCCGTATGCACATCATGACCACAGGCATGCATCACACCGGCGTTTTCTGAACGCCATGCAGCCTGGATATTTTCTGTAATAGGGAGCGCGTCAATGTCCGCCCGCAGGGCAACGACCCTCTGAGGCTTCCCCATGGTTCCCTGCAGGATGCCCAGCACTCCGGTCTCCCCTACTCTTCGATGGGAGATCCCCAGCTTATCCAGTTCCTCTTCAATCCTAACCGCTGTGTGAAATTCCTTTCCACTCAGTTCCGGGTGCTGATGCAGATCCCTGCGTATCTCTGTCACCACATCCGATAATTCCTCCGCCCGGCTGCGTATACTTCGCAGTTCCTCTGAGAACTCCATACTCTCCGTTTTCCCTTCTTACTACAGTTTTCTCCGAATATCCGCCAGTCGATCCAGCGCAGCCTGAAGCGTCTCATCTCTCTTCGCGTAATGGAAGCGGATCAGATGATTCACCGGCTCCCGGAAAAAGGAGGATCCCGGAACAGCTCCCACGCCCACCTTGCGGGCAAGATCCTCACAGAATTTCAGATCATCCTCATAGCCAAACTCCGAGATATCCATCATCACATAGTAGGCCCCCTGGGGAGTATTGTGGATCAGACCGATCTCATCCAGTCCCTTCAGGAACAGATCCCTCTTCCTGGTGTAAGTGTCCAACAGCCCCTGGTAGTAATCCTCTCGGAATTTCAATCCCGGAATCACCGCCTCCTGCAAGGGTGCGGCAGCCCCAACTGTCAGGAAATCATGTACTTTCTTGATCCTTTCCGTGATCTCGGGCGGCGCAATAGTATAGCCCAGCCGCCAGCCGGTGATGGAATATGTCTTTGACAGAGAACTGCAGGAAATGGTTCTCTCCCTCATTCCCTCAAGCGAAGCCATATAAATATGCTGGTGAGGGTGATACACAATGTGTTCATACACCTCATCGGTAATTACATAGGCATCGTATCTTTTTACTATTTCCGCGATCTGTTCCAGTTCTCCCCTTGTGAACACCTTTCCACAAGGGTTAGACGGGTTACAAAGAACAAGGGCCTTGGCCCCTTTCCGGAACGCATCCTCCAGCACCTCCGGATCATAATGATAATCAGGGGGCGTTAATGGAATGTAAACCGGCACCGCGCCGGATAAAATAGTATCTGCACCATAATTCTCATAAAACGGCGAAAAGATGGCCACCCGATCACCGGGATTCACCACCGTCATCATAGCCGCCATCATAGCCTCTGTGCTTCCGCAGGTCACTACGATCTCACTGTTCGGATCTACCTCAATGCCCATGTAGGCAGACTGTTTTTCCGCCAGAGCCTCTCTCAGATTCTGCGCGCCCCAGGTAATCGAATACTGGTGTACATCCTCATTTGTCACTTCTCCCAGACGGTCTAAAATAGCCTGGGGGGGATTGAAATCGGGAAATCCCTGAGACAGGTTCACCGCCCCATACTGGTTAGAAATTCTTGTCATTCTCCGTATAACAGAATCAGTAAAACAGGCTGTACGCTCCGATAATCCTCTCATTGGATCTCCCTCCCTTACGTCACATACGACTTATGATCATTTAAAATATGTTTCTCATCCAGCGCGTCCTTGATCTGGTTCATCAACAAAACATTTTCTACCGCTGCCTCCCGGAAAAAGTAAGACCGCTTTGCAATGCCCAGTCCATGTTCACCGGAGATCAAACCTCCCAGCTCATAGGTTCTGGAGTAAAGTTCTTCCAGGTTTTGATCCAGTTCCCGCTTCCAGGTCTCCTCATTCCTATCCCCGCGCACCACGCACAAATGGACATTGCCATCTCCCGCATGGCCAAAACTGATCATTTTCATGCTGCTTTTTTCTTCCAGTTCCTTGACGTACTCTACGAAATCTACAATTTTGTCGATGGGCGTTACGATATCCAACGGTTCCTGCTCTGATACGGCCTCCACCGCCTTTACAAGAGCGCCCCGCACTTTCCAGATATCGTCGGAATAAGTCTTGTCCCGGAGGATCACATAATCCAGCGCGCCGTCTTTCTCCACCAGCTTGGCTACCCGGGCGGCATTGCGCTCCACTTCATCCGCAAACCCATCGAAGGAAAGCAGAATATAGGATCCCGCATCCGGTCTGGGATAGGTCACACCGGAATAATCTTCTCCCAGTTTTACCACACTGCGTTCCAGAAACTCCACCGCCGTAGGATTTACATTGCTCTGCAGGATCGTTCTGACGCTGGCGATTCCCGTAGAAAGATCCGGATAGGGAATCAGGACACTGAGCGCAGCTTCAGGCTTTGGCACCAGCCGAAGGATACATTTTGTGATCACTCCCAGTGTTCCTTCTGAACCGATAAACAAGTGTTTTAATGGAAGACCGGTCGTATCTTTCACATTCTTGCTTCCCACAGTGAGGACGGTTCCGTCGGACCGGACCACTTCCAGTCCTCTCACGTAATCCCGGGTGACGCCGTACTTTACTGCTCTCATACCTCCGGCATTGGTACTGATATTTCCGCCGATAGAAGATGCTTTTTCACCGGGATCCGGCGGATAGAACAGGCCGCGCTCTTCCACAAAACTTTGCAGATCCCGAAGCAGTATTCCTGCCTCCACCGTCACGGTCATGGTATCTGTATCCAGCTCCAGGATCCGGTTCATTCGGGACAGATCCAGTATAATGCCGCCCTTAACCGGGACCGTCGCACCCACCAGATTCGTTCCCGCGCCTCTGGGCGTCACCGCAATCTCATTATCATACGCGTAGGTCAGAACCTCGCTGACCTCCCGCGTACTGATCGCAAAAACCAACGCATCCGCATTTCCCTGACGCCGTCCCAGAGTATCGCTTAAATACTCTGGTGCAATACCATCGAATTGAATTCTATCTTCATCTGCAATGATTGTTCTGAGGTACTGTCTGTCTACCGCCATCGTTTTCTCCCGCTTCATTTACCCTGGTAATGATATTATTATTCTGCCTTGTAATCTGCCAGCAGATCTTCATCCCATCCTTCTGCGATAAAGTATCCGCCATAAGTTTCGTTGAAGACTTCCTCGGTTGCATCCGTCTGGAACGCTGCTACCACCTTAGAGTAAAGCTCCACTTTTTCCGGATCAGAGAGATCTTCTGTTCTCGCCGCGATCAGGTTCCAGTATTCATGCTCATCCACGCTGGTATCCTGGAAGATAGCTTCCTCTGTCTTCAGACCGAAATCCAGTGCATAGTTGCCGTTAACCACTGCTGCCGTTACGTCAGCCAGAGTGGAGGGAATGGTGTTTGCTGCCAGTTCTTCAATTGTAATATCTACATTATAGGTCTCGATATCATCCAGCGTCGGGCTGAAATCCGCATCATCCTTCAGAGTGATCAGACCTGCGGCTGCCAGCACTTTGATAGCACGTCCGCCGTTGGTCAGGTCATTCGGAATAGCAATGGTATCACCGTCTTTGATCTCATCCACAGATTCTACTTTTTCGGAATAGAGGTTCAGAGGAATAATAAAGGTATTTCCGATAATGCTCAGGTCATATCCATACTGTTCGATCTCAGATGCCAAATAAATCTGATGCTGGAATGCATTCAGGTCGATCTCGCCGCTGCTTAACGCATTATTCGGAGTCACATAATCGGAGAACTGCACGATTTCCAGATCAATACCTTCCTCTTTCAGCGCCTCCTGAGCCGGAGCCCACAGTTCCTCATAAACACTTCCAACTACACCAAGTGTCACCTTTACATTTTCTTCAGCCAGTACGCTCTGGCTGCCAATTCCTGCAAAAATTCCTGCTGCAACTGCTGCGGTAATAACGGTTTTTACAATATTCTTTTTCATGATATAAGCTCCTCCATATAATAAAAATTAATGTGTGTTCTTTTTGGCGATCCATCCGCCAACAAACTGTACAATGCTGACTGCGATCACCAGTGTGATCACAGTGATCCAGGTAATGTCCGCCATGTTCCGGTCATGTCCGTAGCGGATAGCAAAGTCTCCCAGACCGCCCGCTCCCACCGCTCCTGCCATGGCAGTCAGCCCCAACAGACTGATGGCGGTAATTGTCGTTGCTCTGGCCAGAGGCGCAAGACTCTCCCGCAGATACACTCGGAAAATAACTTCCATTGGACTGGAACCCATAGAGAGCGACGCTTCCACCAGCCCGTCGTCGGTCTGGGCCAGCGCCGCCTCCACCTGACGAACGAAAAACGGCACGGAACCAAACACCAGGGGAACGATCACGCCCCTCACATAAATAGCAGTCCCCATGATCCATCTGGACAGCGGCATTAAAGCCGTCAGAAGAATAATGAAGGGAATGGAACGAAACAGATTCACTGCCTTATCCAGTATTTGGTAGATAACACGGTTCGGGAGAATTCCTCCCGGCTTTGTCACTGTAATGACTACGCCCAAAAACAGACCGATCACAAAACAGATACTCCCGGCCCAGACCTCCATCAGCAGCGTATCCCGGATTGCCTCCAGATAATCCGGCCATTTCACAATCACATTCGGCATCAGATTAAGCAGCCATTCAGGCATTTCGCAACACCTCCACTCCGATATTTTTCTCTTCCAGATATTGCAGAGCCGTCTCGATCTGCTCATGTTCCCCGTGGAAGATCACCACTGTGCCTCCAATCGGTGCGTCCCCCACGATCTCTACATCCGCCAGGATAATGTTTACTTCCAGATCAAATTTTCTGGATAATTCGGAGATCAGCGGTTCTGAAACATCCTTTTGTATATAGGTAAGACGCACCAGTTTATCACCACTTTGCATCTGAAGGAACGGGGAATCTTGCTCCAGCAGCTTGTCAATCTTGGACAGCTTGGAAGCAGTTTTAATAAAGTCTCTGGTGATCGCTTCTTTCGGCTTTGCGAAGATATCAAAGACGTCTCCCAATTCCACGACTTTACCGTCCTCCATGACAGCCACCCGCTGGCAGATACTCTTCACCACTTCCATCTCATGGGTGATGACCACTACCGTGATCCCAAGTTTTTTACTCAGACTTTTCAAAAGCTGAAGGATAGATGCAGTGGTCTGCGGATCCAGCGCCGAGGTAGCCTCATCGCACAGCAAAATCTTCGGATCGTTGGCCAGTGCCCTGGCTATCGCTACTCTCTGTTTCTGCCCTCCGGATAACTGCGAGGGATATACATTTTCTTTCTCGGTGATCTCCACCAACTCCAGAAGTTCCCGCACTCTACCCGCAATTTCCTGTTTTGACAATCCGCTTCCTTTCAGCGGATAAGCCACGTTGCCAAAAACGGTTCTGGATGGCATCAGATTAAAATGCTGAAAGATCATGCCGATTTTTTTTCTGGACTCCCGAAGTTCACCGGGTGTCAGACCCAGCATGTCTTTTCCATCAATGGTTACCTTGCCCGAAGTCGGCCTGGTGAGAAGATTGATACATCTGACCAGCGTTGACTTTCCTGCTCCGGAAAAACCGATGATGCCGAAGATTTCTCCATCTTCAATGGTCAGTGATACATCCCTGACCGCATCCACCGTTCCCTGCTCTGAAGAACCCTGAAATGTTTTCACAATATGTTCAAGTTTAATCACCGAAATCCCCTCCGTTGATGTAATATATAGTACCGTTTGTCTACATCAACATCGGTCTCGATACCCATTTCGTTTTCTGAATTGTTCGATTCTCATGTTTTCTCCTATAGAACAAAAGTGTGCTTCGCACACTCTGCGATCAATAACCTTCGCAGCACAGCTTTTGTTCCGCGCGCGAAGCTGCGCATCCTTTGCCCGAAGAGCTTTCTCGTATAGGAGACGAAGTTTCCTATACGAGAACAAAATGACAGGGATATGCATTATGCGACCTCCCTGTCATCTTTCTAACTACCTTATGATCGTATATCCGGAGGTTTCAGAATGCACGCAAAAGAAAGCTATTTTCTGTCATACACATAGCCATACAGCATTCTCTATTATATTTCCGGTACACGAGTGTCTTCATTTCACAGCCTCCACAATTACCTAGTTTTTAAATAGGTTTTATGTGTTTAAAACTGTTATGTATCTTACACCAACGCAAATCCGTTGTCAAGAGTTTTTTTGTGCTGCTGCACCGCCAGGACGCCATCTTCGATGGTGCCCGGACAGCGAAGCAGGGTAATGCCCTTTTCCTGCATAGCCAAAGCTGCCGGTTCCCCGGCTCTGGCTGCCAGAATATAGGTACAATCCGAAATACCATCTCCTGCTTTTTCCAGCGCAGGATCCAGATGATATCCTCCCATGCAGAAAGGATCTGCTTTTCGGTCTTCCAATACCAGAAATTGTCCATTTTCCTGCACTTCCAGGATGAGGAAGTGTTCTGCATGGCCAAAACACTGATCAATATACGTACCATCTGTGGTAGCTACTGCAATGCGATATGCTCCCGGCTGTTTTTCTTTATCCATGACAGATCCTTTCTCATATAATATATATCATCACGTTCGTCCTTTAAATATGGTAATTCTCCGGAATATTATCCATCATGCCGTGTTCCAGAAGGATCTCCTCCAGCCGCTCCTGTGTCATGGGGGTCGGAATCGTGAAGTTCTGATTGTTGATAACGGCTTCCGCCAGATTCCGGTACTCCTGCGCCTGATGACTGCCCGGAGCGTATTGGATGACCGTCTGCTTGTGGATCTCCGCATGCTGTACGATATTATCTCTGGGAACAAAATAAAGAAGCTGCGTCCCGAGTTCCGCGGAGAATGCCCGCAGCAGTTCCTGCTCCCGATCCACATTTCTGCTGTTGCAGATAATGCCCCCCAGCCGCACTCCGCCGGACTTTGCATAGCGCTGAATTCCTTTCGCGATATTGTTCGCCGCATATAGAGCCATCATCTCACCGCTGGCAACAATGTAGATTTCCTTTGCTTTGCCCTCGCGGATCGGCATGGCAAAACCGCCGCACACCACGTCGCCCAGCACATCATAAAACACAAAGTCGAGATCATCGGTATAGGCACCGAGATTCTCCAGTAATGAGATGGACGTAATGATGCCTCGGCCGGCACATCCCACGCCTGGTTCCGGGCCGCCGGACTCCACGCATTTTGTTCCGCCGTAGCCTTCTTTCATGATACTGGAAAGATCAATATCTTCTCCCTCTTCCCGCAGAGTATCCAATACGGTCCTCTGGGCAAGTCCGCCCAGCAATAACCTGGTGGAGTCGGCTTTCGGATCACATCCAACTACCAATACTTTTTTTCCCTGCTCCACCAGTCCTGCTGTCAGGTTCTGGGTCGTGGTAGACTTTCCAATACCACCTTTTCCATAAATCGCAATCTGCCTTAACTGTGCCATACATTCGTCCTCTCTTATCAATAAATAAATTAAGGTGTCACTACTCTGGCAAACATAATTATATGGATCTTCAATGTTGTCAGAGTCTTTACATATAAGTTTTGAGTCAGCCGTGAGAAAATGTCTCCTTGACTCCCTCCAGCCTCTTCTGATAGATGCGGTCCCCGAATTCGGATTTTCCCGGTACGCCCACTGCATCCGCGCGGCAGTGCTGACAATGCCGGAATACATTGATATAAGGCTGCGCTGCCTGCCTTGCAGTGTCGATATCTATACAGGTGGGAGCACGCATATCTGCCAGGTCGGCCTGAGGAATCAGCGGAATGATATTGTAAATCTTCGCTCCCGCCTCGCTGACAGTTTTCGCGATCTCCACAATATGATCTCCATTGATCTGGGGTACCAGCACCGTATTGATCTTAATCGTCATTCCCGCTGCCGCCAGTTTGCGGATACCGCGAAGCTGATTGCCTATCAAAATTTCAGCTCCCTCTTCCCCCTCGTATTTTTTCCCGTGATAAATAATATACCGATTCAGTTGCGCCTCTATCTTTGGATCTACCGCATTAACGGTGACTGTCAGAGAGTCAATGCCCACCTCCAGCAGTTCCTTTGCCCTCTCTTCCAGCAGCAAACCATTCGTACTCATGCATTTGAACAACTGCGGGTGTGTACGGCCGATCAAGCGGAACGTATCCAACGCATAATCCGTTGCCAGGGTATCACCCGGTCCCGCAATACCTGCCACCGTGATCTGGGGACAGAGCGCAAGGGCCTCATCCAGAATCTGGGACGCTTCTTCCGGACGAATTACCTTGGATGCCACCCCAGGCCGCTGCTCCACATCATTCATCTTGCGGTCACAAAAGCGGCAGGAAATATTGCATCCCGGACTTACCGGTAAATGAATCCGCCCCACATTATTATGGCAGCCTCCAAAACATGGATGAGATTTCTGCAGAGCCTCATAATTATTCAGTCCCATTGATCCCTCCATCAATTAAACCTGCTCCTAGCCACAGTATAGATATCTTCCAGAAGCCGCAATCCTCCGTCATACCCCACATAAAAACTGTTCATCACCAGCCTCTCCTGTATCGGATAAGAAATATTCAGAAAATGGGCTTTGGTTTCTTCCGCAATAGATTTCTCCCAATATCCTCCCAATATCAGCGGATAGCCATGGTAGTCGTGTTCCCGGATCGCATTATGTATTTTATAACCATCCGTCTCAAAGATCGTCTCCGCTTTGATCCCGTAATTCAGCTCCTCGAAATATTGCCGGATCGGTTCCCTAAACTCCTTTGGCGTATCGTCTACAATAAACTGCTGCGCCGGAAACAGGCCAAGGTCATTCACCAGGAATTTTGTAACGGCCAGTGCGTAATGAGCATCCGCCACTACCGAGAATTGCTTTGACATAACGCGGGTCTCTAAAAACAGATCCGCAAACCGCTCAATATAGTGATAATAATATTCTTCCTTTTCCCGGATCAGCGCTTCCACTTTCTCCGATGGGACGCCTGCGTATTCTCCCACCGTCCGAAGAAATTTTGAGGTCTCAAAAGCGCCGATGGGCAGCGTAGGATAATGCAGGAACGGCAATCCCAGCTTTTTCTCCATGTGCTTCGCATTCTTTACACCCACCCAGGGAGAAATCACAAGATTAAACTCCGCCTTGGGAATATCCTGTATCTGACGTATGCCCCTCTGATAGCCGAAAATCGTGTTTGGTTTCAGCCCCAGATCCCTGATCAGTTCTTCCAGAGCGCGGTAATTTCCTGCCCAGTACTCATCTTGGTACGGAACATCTGCCCAGATATTTACCAGACCTGGAATCTTCTCCTCCGACGGTGACAGCAGTCCGTCCGTGATGGCATCAATGACCTTTTCGTGTCCGATGTAATTATTCCCCTTAAATCCTGCGGTAGAAGCGTAGATCACCGGTTTTTCGGCATCCGCAAATTGCTCCACCACCTCTTCGGTATCATCCCCTACGATTTCCGGGATACATCCGGTAAGTACCACATAGAGATCGGCATCGATCACCTTCAGAGAATTCTCAATGGTGGAATGCAGCTTTTTTGCTCCGCCAAACACCACATCTTTCTCATTCAGACTGGTGCAGGGATAAATGTTTGGGGAAAAATATCCGGAGTTTCCGATAAGGTTCGAAAGTTTGTGAGCGCATCCCGGGCCGGAATGCAGCACCGGTATCGCCCGTTCGATGGCCTGCACAGTCTGCATTGCTGCCATCGCACATTTATATCGTTGTTTATCTAATATTTTCGCCATTACTTTATACTCTCCATGAAACTTGCTATGTTCTGCTGATACCACCATTCGGTGTAGGGCAATTTCACCCGTTTTGCCAGATTATCCTCAAAACTGCGGTTTCTTATGGTATCCAGCAGTGTTTTTGCAAATTCCAGCGTATGTTTATACCCGAAGATCATAAATTCATCCTGCACGGACACAGCGGGAATTCCCTGCTTGGAAGCCCATACCGTGGAACCCGGATGTCTGGAAAGAAACAGATCCGGTTTGTATTTATTCAGAATATTGATCACCTCGTAGTTCTGCTGGTCAGACACGCTGGCCTCAAAATCAATCTGGTTATCCAGTAAATATTTCATAGCCGGAGGCACCTGGCCATCCTCGTACTTCTTGTCATAGTGCCATGCCAAAGCCCATACTACCTCGATTCCCAACTCGTTTAATACTCTGGTCACTTCAAAAGTATAGCCCGGTCCCATGCCGATCACGGCCTTAAGTCCCTGAAGTTCTCTCTTTATCTCATCAATCTGCGGGATGTAGATCGCTCTCTGCTCCTGAATGTAATTCTCAATCACCTCCGAGCGATCCGTCACCCGGCCAATCTCCCGAAGCCATGCTTCAAAGCCCTGCACGCCCAACGGGTTGATGGAGTGGATGTAGGGAACCCCATACTTCTCCTCCAGTCCGTTTCCCAGATAATTTCCCAGCGTACCACAGATACAGGTTGTAGCTGCCGCCTCTGAAATATGCTCCAGTTCTTCAATGGAAGAGTTACAATACAAAAAGATTGGTTCCAGATCGAAATGACTGAATATTTCAATGATCTCATCTCTGGCACTCTCATAGAAATTTTTAAAATTGATGGTGTTGCGCTTCTGCTTCGGCGGTTTCACAATTCCTGACAACACCGCATGATCCGCAATATCAAACCCGGTGGCCCAGATCCTTGATTTGAAGCCTTCGCAGTGAACTGCGATCACCGGAACGTCGATATCCGCCTTCAGATCGTCCACCACACTGTCAATGTCCTCCCCTATAATACCGGTGGCGCAAGAACTGCTGACAAAGATCGCCTCCGGATGGTAGCGCTCATTTACCTGGAGCACAATGTCCCGGAGCTTTTCGGTGGAGCCGAATATAGTATCCCGCTCATTCATGTCGGTGCCAATATAAACCGAATTTGTGGTGACTCCCCGCTTCGCTGCCAGCTGCTTTGTCAGATATTCCTGCAAAGAGGCTACTACAGAACATCCCGCCGGTCCATGGTGGATGACCGCGACATTGCGTATACGGTTCAGTTCACTAAGCGCGCACATGGAAAGGCAGCTGCTGGACTGGGAAAAACACCTTGCGCATCCCCGAAGTGTTCCGCACTCGCTCTGGGAAGCCAGATCACTCAAACTTCCGATGTATCCGGTAATAGAACCCAGGCGGTTCTCTCTGGTTCCCACATTAGAGCTATTCAAATTAATTGTCATGCTTCTCCTCCCTCGAACAAATTTGTAGACAGATAGCGCAATCCCGTATCGGGGAAGATGATCACTATTGTCTTGCCGGCATTTTCCGGTCTTTCCGCCAGTCTTCTGGCCACAGATAAAGCGGCCCCGGAAGAGATGCCAACCAGAATGCCATCGGTCCTTGCCACCATGCGGGCTGCCTCATAGGCCTGGGGCGTTTCCACTTCCTGCCATTCATCATAGATTTCCCGATCCAGAACCTTTGGAACCTGACAGGCAGGAATACCTTCAAAAGGATGCACGCCCTGTATCTCCTCCGGTGCGGGATTCTCCTCCGTCGGAATAGAATCCGGTCCCGGTTGGATCGCCACCACCTGCACATCTGGTTTCTGTTCTTTCAGATATCTTCCGGTTCCGCTGATAGTTCCGCCGGTTCCCACAGTGGCCGCAAAAATATCCACATTGCCATCGGTATCCTCCCAAATTTCCGGTCCGGTGGAACGATAGTGTGCTTCCGGGTTGGATGGATTTCCCAGCTGGTTGATAAAAAACCAGTCCTGATGTTTGGAGAATACCTCTTTCTCCAGTGCTTTTACCGCCTCCACAAAATCATTGTTGGTGGCTTTCAGCGTATCGGCAATCGCAGGCTCATCGAGATATTTCACGGTTTCGCTCCCAAACGCTTTTAAAACCTTAAAACGCTCTATGCTGACGCTGTCCTGCACAAAAGCCCGGAACCGATAGCCTTTAGCCGCCGCAAGAGCTGCGAGGCCAATTCCCGTATTTCCACTCGTGACATCGACGATGGTGTCACCGGGATGCAGCTGCCCCTCTTGCTCCGCTGTCTCTATCATGGAAAATGCGATCCTGTCCTTAATGCTCTGGTTCGGATTAAAGAATTCCAGTTTTGCCAGAATACGCGCTTTCAATCCATATTTCTCCTCATACCCCTTCAGTTCCAACAAGGGAGTATGGCCGATCAAATCTGAAATGGATGTATAAATTTTGCTCATTCTCTGCACCAGCTATCCTTTCATCAATTAGTACGTTATCTGTGCTTTGACATGCCGAAAAGCACAAGAGTATAGCACCCTGCGCTTTTTGGCATTTCAAATCTTGGAGGTATGTTTATGACATATACAA
>CACYXH010000066.1 GCA_902778245.1 uncultured Lachnospiraceae bacterium
CAAAAGCGGGCGCTGGAGCTGTATTATGATCTGTTGTCCCTGAAGGAGGCTCCTTTGCGTATTTTAGCTTTGATTGCAAGACAGTTTCAACTGTTGCTGCAGGTAAAAGACCTGCGCAGGCAGGGGTTTGATCAGACAACGATTGCTTCAAAAGCGGGAATTATGGGATTTGTTGCCCGGAATTGCCTGCGTCAGGCAGAATACTTTTCCGGTGAGATTTTGCGCAGCGCGGTGGAGGACTGCATCCGTACGGAGGAAGCCGTGAAGCGCGGAAGGATCAATGACCGGCTGGGTGTTGAGGTGCTGATCGTGAAATACAGTAAAGAATGACGAATGATACTTCTCCGTGCGACCCTGCACATAAAAACCCCGCTGGCATGACGGTACCAGCGGGGTCTCTCTAATTATCTATTCTTACGCAATGCTGTTAACAGCTTTTGCCAGGCGGGATACTTTTCTGGATGCGGTATTCTTATGATACACACCCTTGGAAGTAGCCTTATCAATAGCAGAAGTAGCAGCCAGTAAAGCAGCGGAAGCAGCTTCCTTATCGTTAGCAGCCACAGCGGCATCTACTTTCTTGATCGCAGTCTTAACAGCAGATTTGATTGATTTGTTCCGTTCGTTTCTGGTCTTCGCTACCAGAATTCTTTTCTTCGCAGATTTGATGTTAGCCAACCCGTACACCTCCAAACATATTTAAATAGGTTGTTTCATTAAAATCGGACACGGACGTTTAATGTAAACATACTCATATATCTTAGTCCAAAGTCTCCTGACTGTCAATACATAATTTTAAAAAAAATACAAAAGATAAGAGAAAAACGCAGCATCGAAGGAGGCAGTTATGGTGGGAAACTTTCAGGTTCGGACGGATCTGGCACTGGAGGCAAGAGAAAACTATCAGGACGGAGACGCAAGAATCCGGGGTGTGAGAGTAGAGGAAAAAGAGGACAAAGAGAAAGAAATTTACACTACAGTGGTGCATATTGAAACAGAAAACGGAGCAAAGGCCATGGGAAAGCCTGTGGGTACCTACATTACCCTGGAGGCTCGGGGCCTATCCGACCAGGATGAGGATTACCATCGGGAGATATCGGAGGAGATCGCCAGACATTTGCGTCAGTTGATTGGGGAGGGCGAGAAGACAGTATTAATTGTGGGGCTTGGAAATCGGGAGGTGACGCCGGATGCTTTAGGCCCTAATGTTGTAAATAATCTTCGAATCACCCGTCATATTATTAGGGAATTTGGAAAGACTGCTCCGGGAACAGAAAAGGAAAATTCTGTAAGCGCCATTGTCCCCGGCGTGATGGCTCAGACCGGTATGGAGACACTGGAGATCATTCAGGGGATAGTGAAGGAAACAAAACCGGAACTGGTGGTGGTCATAGATGCCCTGGCGGCCAGGAGCACCAGGCGGCTGAATCGTACGATCCAGATCACAGATACAGGGATCAATCCAGGCTCCGGGGTGGGCAATCACCGACAGGGGATCAACCGGGAAATCCTGGGAATACCGGTGATCGCCATTGGAGTGCCTACTGTGGTGGACGCAGCCACCATTGTTAATGATACTATGGAAAATCTCATTGAAGCCATGGATCAGACAGAGAATATGCAGCAGCTGGGAGGAATGCTGGGAACTCTAAATAAGGCGGAAAAGTATGAGCTGATCCAGGAACTGATCTCGCCTCATTTAAATACCATGTTTGTAACGCCAAAGGATATTGATGATACTGTAAAACGTCTGAGCTACACTATTTCCGAAGGATTGAATATTGTTTTCTGCGGATAATTCTTGGTTTTATGCATAAACTGGGTTGACTGTTCATATATTTTCCCAAGGGGGATCTATATGAAAAACGAACGGTCATGGTTTGAGAAGTTATTGCGCGGGCTCATTATGGTCACGGGTTTTTATATTATTTATCGAGGCAGCGGTATCCTGGCGGAGACAGGATGGATGAAACGGCTGTTTACATCGAAGAAGGCAGTGGAAACTATGCAGGATGCAGCGATCAGTACGTATCTGCCGGGATATGCTGCAATTCTGCGGCAGCGGCCCAAGAACAGCGTGGCAGGAGAGTGGATGAGGGGATTTTTTCCAGTTCTGGAAAATTGGTATACTCAGACAGGAGAGCAGGGAGAGAACTTGCCGGAACAGACAGAAGAAATTGAGGTGCAGAGCGAGGAAGATTCCGAAGATGTAGAAGAATTCGGTGATACAGAGAAGAATAGTGATACAGAGAAGAATGATGATACAGAGAAGGATGTCGATACAGATAAAAATGGTGATACAGAAAAGGATGTCGATACGAAAAGTACAGAAGTAGGGAATGATGACAAGATGGAACAACTGACAGAGACATCTGTGAATGAAGGCGATACAGAGCAGGAAACATCGTCGGAAAATGTAAACGAGGTGCTGTCCGGGAGGATACAGGTGGATATTCCGGAGCAATTGAAGGATTATAATTACCTTTTGAATCACTATTTTATCGTAGATTCTGATACTGTAACAAATGCCGATCAGCTGGATGCGGAGGAACTGATGGCGGAGGATCTTCGTATAGAGAAAAAAGAAGAACCTCAGATTTTAATATACCATACCCATTCCCAGGAAGGATTTCTCGATTCGGTACAGGGAGAAGAGGAGACAGGTATTGTGGGTATCGGAACGTATCTGGCAGAACTTCTGGAGGATCAATATGGCTATCAGGTGATTCATGATAAAGGGGTATATGATCTGGTGGATGGGGTGCTGGACCGCAGCAGCGCTTATGATTATGCCCGAATGTCCGTGGAGCAGATCCTTGAGGAGAATCCTTCCATAGAAGTGATCATAGACCTGCACAGAGACGGAGTGGAAGGTCATCATTTTGTCACGGAGGAAAATGGAAAACCCACCGCCCAGATCATGTTTTTTAATGGCCTGTCGAAAAACAGCGCAGGGCAGGATATTGAATATCTGTACAATCCCTATATAAAGGAAAACCTCGCATTCTCTTTTCAGCTGCAGATGGCAGCAGAAAAATCTTATCCTGATTTTACAAGAAATATTTATCTGAAAGGGCAGCGCTTTAATCTACACCTGCGTCCCAGGTCGCTTTTGATTGAAGCGGGGACTCAGATGAATACGATAGAGGAAGAAAAAAACGCCATGGAGCCGCTGGCGGATATTCTGAATCAGGTGCTGTCCGGGGAAAACCGGGAGAGCAGCGGCTGAGACGAAATTACCGGTCGGCTCCAATGGAGATTATTTATCGTATTTTGTCAGCTTATAACGCTTAATAATGCTGCATATTTTTGATACATATTGTGGATCCGTGGCGTAACCGCCATTTTTGATGATTTGAATGGTTTTTTTATAACTCTTATTTCCCACGACTCCA
The DNA here is from genome assembly GCA_902778245.1 of uncultured Lachnospiraceae bacterium. Taxonomy (GTDB): domain Bacteria; phylum Bacillota; class Clostridia; order Lachnospirales; family Lachnospiraceae; genus Merdiplasma. Next base: position 3,396 of record CACYXH010000066.1, read on the forward strand.
TTGTACCTTCGCTGGCTGCCATTCATAGCGTAAGTCAGATAGTTGGAGTGATCCTCTATGCTCTCCAAAAAATTGGAGTAGGAACGGAACGAGGCGGTGACCGTATACCATTTTCCGTTCAGATATTCCTGCGTGGACTTTTTGAAGGTCTTACCCGTCCAATTCGATTTCCACGTGTTGCCGGAGAGCGTGGCCTTCATGCCAAACAGATTGTGAGCCTCCATTGCCAGAGATGTCGTCCCGTAGCCGCTCTCCAAAATAGCCTGGGCGGTGGTTACGGAAGCCAGAATATGGCTTTTTTTCATATCCCGGGAGGCAAGTTCACCGATGGTTTCGATGAATTCGGCTTCTGTCATGGTGTTTTTATTCAGTGTACCGTTTTTGTTAAAATAATACTTCTGATTCTTGATGGTAACCCACTCGCTCTTATATCGGGCGCCCTTGACGCCCGGATTTCCGGAGGGGCGGAAATAATATTTTTTCTTTTTTATTGTGTGCCAGCCGGTATACATCTTTCCCTTTTCGCCTTTATTTCCGTCTGGTTGGAAGTAAAAGTATTTGCCATTGATCTTCTTCCACCCTGTCTGTAAAACGCCATCCTTATTAAAATAGAACGTTTTTTTATCGATGACCTGCCAGCCTGTGAGCATTCTTCCACAGGTTTCCCTCGAGGGGGTAAAATAGTAGATGTTTCCTTTTATCGTGCGCCAGCCGGTAAGGATCCTTCCGCGTTTTCCGGCAGTTTTCTTTCTGGAAGCGTAGTAGGTGTTGTTCTTTTCGGTGATCCAACCGGTTTTAACAACACCGTCACGACGGAAATAATACCGGTATTTGCCTATTTTGACAAAGCCGGATGAGGCGTATGTACCGTCAGAGTAGCAATATTTCAGTTTTCCGTCTTCCTTGACCCATTCCCCGGAGAGTGCCGATGTGCTCACCGTGTCAGCCCGGGCAGCAGAGGATGGCGGCAGCAGGGTAATAACGGTAGCCAAAAAGAGAAACAGCAGAAAATTCGGGAGTTTTTTTCGGGGGTTCATGGTAGGCACTTCCTTTCGCAATGATGTAACTGTGGCTTATGTGTCCGGATATTCATATATACATTCAACCAGATTTGTGCCCGATTGTCCAGATATTATCTGGACAAAAATAATTGGTATATGATACAATTTTTTCCAGAAAACAGGAGGAACAGAAATTGACAGCAATTGAACAGAGTAAAATTAGAAATTTTTGCATTATAGCGCATATAGATCACGGACAGGGCTGCTCACCAGCCGTGAGATGCAGGCTCAGGTTCTGGATAATATGGATCTGGAGCGGGAACGCGGCATTACCATCAAAGCCCAGACAGTGAGGATCATCTACAAAGCCCAGGATGGAGAGGAGTATATTTTCAATCTTATTGATACTCCCGGTCATGTGGATTTTAACTATGAAGTTTCCCGAAGCCTGGCGGCGTGTGACGGAGCGGTTCTGGTGGTGGACGCGGCCCAGGGCATTGAAGCACAGACGCTGGCGAATGTCTACCTGGCGCTGGATCATGACCTGGATGTGATGCCGGTCATTAATAAGATTGATCTTCCCAGCGCGGATCCCCAGCGAGTCATTAATGAGATTGAGGATGTGATCGGTCTGGAAGCCCAGGACGCGCCGCTGATCTCCGCTAAGACAGGACTGAATGTACAGCAGGTTCTGGAGCAGATCGTTCAGAAAATCCCGGCGCCCGCGGGGGATCCGGGGGCGCCTTTGAAAGCATTGATTTTCGATTCACTGTATGACGCGTATAAAGGCGTGATCGTGTTCTGCCGTATCAAGGAAGGAACGGTGCGGCGGGGAACCAGGATACGTATGATGGCTACCGGAGCGGAGGCGGACGTAGTGGAGGTCGGCTATTTTGGCGCCGGCCAGTTTATTCCTTGCGAGGAACTTTCGGCCGGGATGGTGGGTTATCTTACTGCCAGCCTGAAAAATGTGAAGGATACCCGGGTGGGCGATACAGTGACCGATGCAGCCAGACCCTGCGCGCAGCCTTTGCCGGGTTATAAGAAAGTGAACCCCATGGTGTACTGCGGTATGTATCCGGCGGACAGCGCGAAATACACAGATCTGCGCGACGCGCTGGAGAAACTTCAGCTCAACGATGCGTCCCTGCAGTTTGAACCGGAGACCTCCATTGCTCTGGGCTTTGGTTTTCGCTGCGGTACAACCTGGATCTGGTGACCACAGCGCCCGGCGTTATCTACAGGGTATACAAGACAAATGGGGATGTGATCGAACTGACCAATCCCTCCAATCTGCCGGATCCGTCGGAGATTGAGTATATGGAAGAGCCCATGGTAAGCGCCGAGATCATGGTGACTACAGAATTTATCGGTTCCATCATGGAACTGTGCCAGGAGCGGCGCGGCGTTTATATCAGTATTGAATATATGGAAGAGACCCGCGCGCTGCTGAAATACGATCTGCCGCTGAATGAAATTATCTATGACTTTTTTGACGCGCTCAAATCCCGTTCGAGAGGTTACGCGTCTTTCGACTATGAACTGAAAGGATATGTCCGCTCGGAACTGGTGAAGCTGGATATCCTGGTAAACCGGGAGGAAGTGGACGCATTATCCTTTATAGTCCATGCGGATACGGCTTATGAGCGCGGTCGTAAGATGTGCGAGAAGCTGAAGGAAGAGATCCCGAGACAGCTGTTTGAAATCCCAATTCAGGCGGCGGTGGGAGGAAAGATCATTGCCCGTGAGACAGTAAAAGCCATGCGTAAAGATGTGCTGGCGAAGTGTTACGGCGGCGACATTACCCGTAAGAAAAAATTGCTGGAAAAGCAGAAAGAAGGAAAGAAACGTATGCGCCAGGTGGGAAATGTGGAAATCCCGCAGAAAGCGTTCATGAGCGTTTTAAAACTGGATGAGAAATAAAAAACCACTGGGGATATATTTGCATATCCCCTTTTGTGTACGCAAATGTAATTACTGTGACTTCCTGTCCGCGCCTGCACAGGAGGAAGTGCGCCGCCGCTATGTGCAGTGTCTGACCGAAGAAATCCGACGGTTTGACAAAGCAGACGAATATGAAGTAAAAAGTGTGTTCTTTGGCGGAGGAACCCCGTCCATACTGGATGGGGGAGAGATTGCCGCGTTGATGGAGGAACTGGAAAAGAAATTTTCCTTTGCTGAAATTCCTGAAATTACCATTGAGTGCAACCCAGGTACGTTGACACCTGAAAAGCTGGGGATTTACCGGGGATGCGGTATCAACCGGTTAAGTCTTGGGCTGCAGTCGGCCGATGAAAACGAATTAAGACTTCTGGGACGTATCCATACCTGGGAGGATTTTTACAGAAATTATGAGCAGGCCCGTGAAAGGGAATATACGAATATTAATGTGGATCTTATGTCTGCTCTGCCCGGACAGACTGCATCTTCCTGGCAGAAAACATTACAGAAGGTTCTGGCCCTGGGGCCGGAGCATATCTCGGCCTACAGTCTTATTATCGAGGAGGGGACGCCTTTTTATGACTGGTATGGAGGGGTGGATGAGAGCCGTGTACGCGGTCGGGAGAGTGCAGACTCGACAATACTTCCCTCGGAAGAGGAAGAGAGGGAAATGTATTATGAGACGAAGCGCCTGCTGGCACAGTCAGGCTATCACCGCTATGAAATCTCTAATTATGCGAAGCCGGGGTATGAATGTATTCACAATAGCGGATACTGGCTTCGCAGAGAGTATGCAGGCTTTGGTCTGGGAGCAGCTTCCCAGATAAAAGATCTGCGCTATAAAAATACGGAGAAACTGGAAAACTATCTGAAGGGTGATTTTTCAAAAGAAGAAATGCAAACTTTGACAAAGCAGGAGAAAATAGAAGAAACCATGTACCTTGGCCTGCGCATGATGCAAGGGGTCAGCCTGCAGGACTTTGAGAAATCCTTTGGAGTGCCAATGGAAACACTATATAAGGAAACGTTAGAGAAGCTGCAGCGTCAGGGACTTTTGCAGATAAAAGACGGTCGGCTGCAGCTGACAGACCTAGGGATTGATGTAAGCAATGCTGTGATGGCCGAGTTCCTGTTATAAACTGTCTTTATTTTACAAGTTTTTTCACCACGAAATCGTGAATCTCACGGTAGGTATCCTCAGAATAGTGTACTCCGTCCACGGATTCAAATTCTCTGATCCGTAGATAGGTGCTGCACTCCAGATACTGCTCCGGGAATGCCTCTCGCAGCTTCGTATTGAAATCTGAGATCTCCGCATTTGTAATATGCACCGCTTCCTCCGTAACCGGATTTACGGACATATAATAAAATACTGTGTTGGGATACTTTTCCTGGAACGTAGAGTAGAGTTCCAGATAATGGTCGATCATATCGGGGTCATTAACTCCAAGATTCAATATTACCGGGGCATTGGGATATTGCTTGATGGCATCCTCCATCTGATAGATACCATTGTCAGCAAACCAATGGTAGCCTTCGCCGGTCTCACCGATATAAATGCATTCATCTCCCAGTTCCTTCTCCGCATTTCTCATTCCTACGGTGCGGGAATCCCCTACAAAGATCAGTTGATGCTCCGGAAGCGCCGAGTTGGCAGCTTGAGCAGCCGAAAGGGCGGCGGCAGTCTGAGAATCCGGGGCAGTCGGAGCGTCTGTTGCAGTTTCCGTTTCTTCCTCTATTTTAGTTTCAGCTTGAATGAGAACAGGAGTGTTCGAGGGTGGGGATGAGGTCTCCCTGTTCGTTTTGAAATCTCTTGTGTCAAGCATCAGATAGGTACCAAGGCCAATCAGTGCAAGTATACAGACTACGGAGGCAGTTACGCCGATAACAGTTCCTTTTTTCATGTCATAAGCTTCCTTATATAATAGAATAATATTCATAGTATAGTGCCTATCATACCATGTTTTTCTGCTAAGTCAAAATTTTTTTTAAAAAAGTGTTGACAAACGAGATACACTGTCATATTATAGTGCTATGAATGTTAGCACTCTAAAGGGTTGAGTGCTAACAACATAAAAGATACGGAAGGAGGAACCTAAAATGCAGATGGATGAACGAAAATGGACGATTTTACAGGCCATTATCAAAACCTATCTGGAGACAGGGGAGCCGGTGGGATCAAGGACGATTTCCAAGTTCCCGGATTTAAATTTAAGTTCCGCGACCATCCGTAACGAAATGTCGGATCTGGAAGAGATGGGCTACATTCTTCAGCCTCACACTTCTGCAGGGCGTATTCCCTCAGATTCCGGTTATCGGCTTTACGTCGATCGGATGATGGAGGAGAAAGACCGGGAAGTAACGGAGATGAAGGAGCTGATGATCCGGCGGCAGGATAAGATGGAACTGTTGCTGAAACAGGTGGTAAAGGTTCTGGCGACCAATACCAACTACGCAACCATGATTTCCGGACCTCGGTACCACCGTACGAAGTTGAAATTTATACAGCTTTCGCCGATCAGTGAAACTCAGATACTGGCGGTGATCGTAGCGGAAGGTAATGTGGTCAAGAATAAGATGATCAACATGGAACATGGATTGGATCAGGAAACCGTTCTTCGGCTGAACGTTTTATTGAACAGCAGCCTGAACGGCTTGACCATCGAGGAGATCAATCTGGCCACGATCTCAAAACTGAAAGAGGAAGCGGGTATTCACAGCGAACTGGTAAGCAGGGTCCTGGACACGGTGGCAGAAGCTATCAGCCAGGAAGAGGATATGGAGATTTATACCAGCGGCGCCACGAATTTCTTCAAGTATCCTGAGCTGAGCGACAGTGAAAAGGCCAGAGAACTGATCAGCACCTTTGAGGAGAAACATCCTCTAGCCAGCTTGATGGCAGATGTAGGACCGAATACCGATGAACATGGTATTCAGGTCTACATTGGACAGGAAACGCCGGTGTCCACCATGAAAGACTGCAGTGTTGTGACCGCATCCTACGATCTGGGGAGCGGAATGTACGGCAGGATTGGCATAGTAGGACCGAAGCGCATGGATTATGATAAGGTGGTAGGGGTTTTGAAAAACCTGACGCAGCAGTTGGATGAAATATTCAAAAAAGACGAACTATAGCGATGAAATAGAATAAGAAAGGTGGATGCAATAGTGGCAGAGATGAATGAAGAAAAGGCCATGGAAGAAACCACGGAGGAGATAGAAAATACTGCCGATGTGACGGAGGAAACCGCTGAAAACGCTGATACACAGAATAAGGAAGAAACGCCAAAAGCAGAACCTTCTGAGGAAGATGTGCGGGACGGCGAATTTGTGGAAGTGAATGAGGAGTCCGACCAGAAAAAGGGCTTTTTCGGTAAGAAAAAAGACAAGAAAGATAAAAAAGACATCCAGATAGAAGAACTGACGGATCAGGTCCGCAGGCAGATGGCTGAGTTCGACAATTTCCGTAAGAGAACGGAAAAAGAGAAATCCGCCATGTATGAAATCGGTGCAAAGAGTGTGATTGAGAAAATTCTTCCCGTGGTAGATAACTTTGAGAGGGGACTGGCGGGAGTGGAGGAAAATTCCGAGGATCCTTTTACCGCAGGTATGCAGAAAATCTACAAACAGTTGATGAGTACGCTGGAATCTCTTGGAGTGAAACCCATTGAAGCGACAGGTCAGGAATTCAATCCGGATTTTCACAATGCTGTGATGCATGTGGAGGATGAAAATCTCGGAGAAAATGTGGTGGCAGAGGAGCTTCAGAAAGGCTACCTGTACCGGGACAGCGTAGTAAGGCACAGTATGGTAAAAGTTGCTAATTAAAGCATACTTTTGTTTATATAGAAAGACATTTTCAAAATAAGAAATAGATCAGAAAAACAGGAGGAAAACATTATGGGAAAAATCATTGGTATTGACTTAGGAACAACAAATAGCTGCGTAGCAGTAATGGAAGGCGGAAAGCCGGTTGTTATCGCAAACACAGAAGGAGCAAGAACGACACCGTCCGTAGTTGCATTTACGAAGAACGGGGAGAGGCTGGTAGGTGAGCCGGCGAAACGTCAGGCAGTTACCAACGCAGATAAGACCATTTCTTCTATTAAGAGACACATGGGTACTGATTTCAGAGTAACCATCGACGACAAGAAGTATTCTCCGCAGGAGATTTCCGCTATGATCCTTCAGAAGCTGAAAGCGGATGCAGAAAATTATCTGGGTGAGAAAGTAACTGAGGCAGTGATCACGGTTCCGGCTTACTTCAATGACGCTCAGCGTCAGGCTACCAAGGATGCAGGCAAGATTGCCGGTCTGGATGTAAAACGTATTATCAACGAGCCGACAGCGGCAGCTCTGGCCTATGGTCTGGACAACGAAAAAGAGCAGAAGATCATGGTATACGACCTGGGCGGCGGCACATTTGATGTATCTATCATCGAGATCGGTGACGGTGTAATCGAAGTTTTGGCTACCAACGGTGACAACCGTCTGGGAGGCGATGACTTTGACCAGAGAATCACCGAGTATATGATTTCTGATTTTAAGGCAAAAGAAGGCATTGACCTGTCAAATGATAAGATGGCTCTGCAGAGATTGAAAGAGGCGGCAGAGAAAGCAAAAAAAGAACTCTCCTCCGCTACGACCACCAATATCAACCTGCCGTTCATCACAGCAAATGAGACTGGGCCGAAACACTTTGAAATGGATCTGACCAAGGCAAAATTTGACGAACTGACCCATGATCTGGTAGAAAGAACTGCGGTTCCGGTTCAGAACGCGCTGAAAGATGCCGGACTGACTGCAAGCGAGCTGTCCAAGGTTCTGCTGGTAGGCGGTTCCACCCGTATCCCGGCTGTACAGGATAAGGTAAAACAGCTGACCGGACATGAACCCAGCAAGACGTTAAATCCGGATGAGTGTGTGGCTATCGGCGCCTGCATCCAGGGCGGTAAACTGGCTGGCGATGCCGGCGCAGGCGACATCCTGCTTCTGGATGTTACTCCGCTGTCCCTGTCCATCGAGACACTGGGCGGTGTGGCAACGAAATTGATTGAGAGAAATACCACGATCCCGACAAAGAAGAGCCAGGTATTCTCTACTGCAGCAGATAATCAGACTGCCGTGGATATCCATGTGGTACAGGGTGAGAGACAGTTTGCAAGGGATAACAAGACTCTCGGCCAGTTCCGTCTGGATGGTATTCCGCCAGCAAGAAGAGGCGTACCGCAGATTGAAGTTACCTTTGATATTGACGCAAATGGTATCGTGAATGTATCCGCAAAGGATCTGGGTACCGGAAAAGAACAGCACATTACGATTACCTCTGGTTCTAACATGTCCGATGACGATATTGAAAAGGCAGTGAAAGAGGCTGCTGAATACGAAGCACAGGATAAGAAACGCAAAGAGGCAATTGATGCCAAGAATGACGCTGATTCCATGGTATTCCAGACCGAGAAGGCGATGGAAGAAGTCGGTAGCAAACTTGATGCCAATGATAAGGCTGCGGTAGAGGCAGATCTGCAGGCGTTAAAAGATACCATCGCAAAATGCGGCGATGAGATCACTGATGCCCAGCTGGATGAACTGAAGGCGGGCAAAGAGAAACTGATGAACAGCGCTCAGCAGTTGTTTGCTAAAGTTTATGAGCAGGCACAGGGTGCAGCAGGTGCCGGCCCGGATATGGGAGCAGGCGCAGGCAGCACCGGTTCCGCACCGGATGACGATGTGGTAGACGGAGACTACAGAGAGGTATAACCCGTAGTAATAAAAATAGGAAAAACGTACTACCCCTGGGGTACCTGGTACTCCAGGGGCATAGTAGGTAAAAGAGGATAAGAAAATGGCAGATAGTAAAAGAGATTATTACGAAGTCCTGGGTGTTGATAAAAACGCCGATGACGCTGCGTTAAAGAAGGCGTACAGAGCGCTGGCCAAGAAATATCATCCGGATATGCATCCGGGGGATGCAGAAGCGGAGAAGAAATTCAAGGAAGCTTCCGAGGCATACGCTGTGTTGAGCGATTCGGAAAAACGCAGACAGTACGATCAGTTTGGCCACGCTGCGTTTGAGGGCGGCGCCGGCGGAGCCGGAGGCTTCGGAGGATTTGACTTCGGCGGAGATATGAGCGATATCTTTGGCGACATTTTTGGCGACCTGTTCGGAGGAAGCAGAAGACGCGGACCGGCAAATGGGCCGATGCAGGGAGCAAACCTGAGGGCCAGCATCCGCATTACCTTCGAGGAGGCAATTTCGGGCTGTGAAAAGGAACTGGATATTAATCTGAAGGATGAGTGTGCCACCTGTCACGGGACTGGAGCAAAGCCTGGAACTTCCCCTGTTACTTGTCCTAAATGTCAGGGAAAGGGGCAGATTGTCTACAGCCAGCAGTCTTTGTTTGGCATGGTACAGAATGTGCAGACCTGCCCGGACTGTCACGGAACAGGTAAGATCGTAAAGGAAAAATGTCCGAACTGCGGCGGAAACGGTTATACTTCCAGCCGCAAGAAGATACAGGTGAGTGTTCCAGCAGGTATCGATAGCGGTCAGAGCATCCGCATTCGCGGTAAGGGAGAGCCGGGAGTCAATGGAGGACCGAGAGGTGACCTGCTGGTGGAAGTGATCGTAGGGCGCCACTCGAATTTTGTACGTCAGGATATGGATATTTTCTCTAACGTAGAGATCAGTTTTGCCCAGGCAGCATTGGGTGGTGACTTAAGAGTGGCTACGGTGGATGGAGATGTGATCTATACGGTGAAGCCAGGTACTCAGAGCGGCACCAGAGTGCGCCTGAAAGGGAAGGGCGTTCCCTCCCTGCGCAATAAGACCCTGCGGGGCGATCATTATGTAACCCTGATGGTGAAAGTGCCTACGAGGCTCAGCGAAGAGGCCAAGAGAGCATTGCGGGAATTTGATGCAGCTTCCGGCGATAGCTTGAACCAGAATAAAGCAAATACAACTTCTGCTTCAGGTGAGACGCAGAAGGGGAAAAAGAAGGGCTTTTTCGATAAATTTAAAGAGTAGTGTATTCTAAAACTTCAGAGAAACGCAAAAGCCTGCTGAACCCGGTAAGCGATATTCAGCACATTGGAAGAATACTTGTCGATCACGGATTTGCAAAGTCCCGGATTGTTTGTTAAAATAGCGTCCACGTTCAGGCTGATCAGCTTCTGCATAGTGCTGGATTCATTTACCGTCCAGACAAATACACGTTTTCCGGCGGTATGGAGATTATTGATGTTTTCGTAGGTGGCAAAGGTTTCCTGAATACTGATGATGTCGGCGGCTTCCAGGTTTTGGATGTCGCCGATTCCGATAATGGAGGTATATGCAGTCAGTACGTCAGGATTGATCTCCCGTACTTCTTCCAGGGTATGATAATTCTGTGAGGTAATATCGCACTCATCAAAAAAATCATTGTCTGCAATGATATCAACCACTTTCTGTGTAATCCCGTCATCGTGTCCCGTCCGTTTGATCTCAATGTTCAGATAAAGCTTATCTTTACACAATTTCAGAACCTCGTCCAGCGTGGGGATCGTAGTCCCTGCGTATTCCTTTGAGAAAAAGGAACCGTTATCCAGGTCTTTGATCTCGTCATACGTCACTTCCCAAACCCGCTTATTCAGGCCCGTGGTCCGTTTTAAACTGCTGTCGTGGAGTACGATGATCTCACCGTCTTTTGTCATCTGTACATCCAGTTCTGCGGCGGTGAAACCTTCATCGATGGATTTTTGGAAAGCGGGAACCGTATTTTCCGGAGCCGCGGCTGAATATCCCCGGTGTGCCATAATAAGAGGTACGCCGTAATTTGTATTCAGCATCCATTTAATCTGACTGAACCGCTTCGGTCCGGCAAAAAAAACACTGATAATGACAAAGGACACGACAACGATATACAGCGGTCTGTTGTTTTTCAGGTAATGGGGTTCTTCGGTATAAGGCTGGATTTTTTCTTTCAGCTCTTCTTTTCTTCTATAGTAAGCCGCCTGAAAACTTGCCAGCATCAAGGGAGCAGTCAGCCACTGAAAAATAATAAAGAACAGGATGGTCACAGGTTGATACCGACCTGTAAAGAATTCCGGAAACGCCTGGGTCTGACCGGGCTGAAGCCAGAGAGAACCCAGATACCAGATCAGGACGATCATCGCTGAAAATGCCACAAAGAGCAGAGAAGATAAGACGGTCCAGAACAACACCAGCAGCGCAAGATGGAAGAAATAACGTCCATGTGTCATCCGGGCGCTTTTTTTGGCGGCAGCGGAAAATTTCATATTATCCTCTTCCATCATGATCGGTATAGTGAACAGCCAGCGCACAAAGTAACAGACCGCAAGGACGATCAGGACATAATAGATTACTTTTTTATAGGGATGCAGCTCAAAGTCTTCCAGAATATATCCCGGAACATGAATAAACGTAGTAATACTGGAAATGTCCAGCATACTGCCAAAGTGGAGGATGATCAGCGCGTAAAAAACCAACCCCCAGTTGGACGGCCGGAAACGCTCCACACACAGGTCAAAACCGGTGCTGAACATTTGCCTGGCGGTTTTGTGGAGCCCGCATCTGGAAGCGTGCAGCGCGTCTGTGATGGCAAACCGCTCAAACATGGCGCATACCGTCATTGCGACACACATGAAGAAAAGTACCACCCAGGTCAATGGATTGCAAAGGAATGTTTTCGCGTTATCCGCCGTAACGTTGGAAGTACCGTTTACCAGCAGCAGGAGTCGCTGCATCCAGGTCAGCACAGGGAAAAAGACGAGGAGCGCCAGTGCCCGGTACAGAAGTTCAAAACGGATCAGACTTCCGAAATTTTGCTTCAGAAGCCAGAACGGGGCAAATATGGATGTGAACCAGATCTTTAATTTTTGCATATCGTCCTCTTTCCGGTCTTTTATAGTATTACCTTACTTGTATTTTGGAAAGTTGTTAATTAATATTATGAGAGATACCATCTTTTCTGAATTCCGCTGGTGTCATGTGATTCTTTTTTTCAAACAGTTTATAGAAGAAACCGCGGTTTTGATAGCCCACAATGTCAGCAATTTCTTCAATGCTCTTATCTGAGTTCCGAAGTAGCTGTTCCGCCATTTCCAGGCGCAGATTTTGCACATAGGAGGAATAAGTCATTCCTGTCCTGTTTTTGATCAGCCGATTAAAATAATCTTCATGAAAGTGAAAAACATCGGAAAGCTCCCGTATCGTCACGGTGGAATAGTGCTGACGAATATACTGAGATATCTCCTCGAAAATAAGCCAGTTCATGGTCTTTCGCTGTTCTTTTGACAGAGTAAAATCATACTCCGTGCTGATAATGCGGAAACACCGTATCAGAAGTCCCTTTTGGATTAAGCGCGTCCCAGGCGCAGTTTCTGTCAGTTCTATGAGAAGGTTTGCCAGGCAGTCTTCCAGCCTTGATCTTCCGGTGGCTGGATGAAAGTGGAGATATTGCTGCAGATCCTTCTGTTTAAGGAGCGAAGACTGAAGGAAAGAAACAATTTTTTGCGTAGTGCGGGCATCATGTATGATTTCTGTGAACATATCTCCCGTAATACCAAAAAACAGGATCACGGTGGAAAGGGCGGTAAGGGAATCCTGATGGATACAGTTTCTATCGATCAGAAACAAGTCGCCCTCCGTGAAAACGGTATCTTTTCCGAGTATCTTTTGGTGAAATTCTCCCCGGACTACATAGCCAAGTTCCAGGTAATCATGGGTATGAAGCTGAGTTTGCATGCACCCGCCTGACGGTCTGTGATAGATAAAGGGATTCCGAGATGGATACATGGTGGCGTAGAGGTTTTGAGCTTCGTCAAACCTCCAGCAGATGGCAAAAATCCGGTCCCGGGAGAGAAAAGGATAGGATGTTACTTCCTGAGCGGACCTAGAGTATTCCGGGCAGACAAGCCGCATTCCCATGGGGTGATTTTCAGGAAGCAGCTCATAGTGTCCGGATGTCAGGTAATCGCATAATTCGGAAAGTGTCAAATTTCTTCTCATAGTGATATCCTCCGTCCCGATTATGATTTTAACAGATGACCGGAGAAATTTCTATCATAGAAATCACAGAAATTACAGAAAACAGAGGTCGGATTTGGTAACAGCAGGAAAAAAAGAGAAGCCTTATGAAATAGTTATTTTCAGGCGCGTTATTTATAATAAAAAATATGGTGAGTCAGCCTAAGTGCAATAGATAGGAGGGACTGTATGAATGAGACAAAGGAAATTATAGAGAGCGGAGAAGCGGTATTAGGTATTGAACTGGGATCTACCAGAATTAAGGCAGTCTTGATTGATGAGAATCATACGCCCATCGCGTCCGGGGATCATCAGTGGGAGAATCGGCTGGAGAACCGGCTGTGGACCTATTCTCTAGAGGATATCTGGAGGGGGATCCGTGAGAGCTACCGGAAACTGAAAGAGGATGTTTCCAGACGATATGGCATTGGGCTGACCAACGTCAATGCTATCGGAATCAGCGCCATGATGCACGGATACATGGCATTTGATAAGGACGGAGAACTTCTGGCGCCGTTTCGCACCTGGAGAAATGGAAATACGGTAGAGGCCGCCGCAGTGCTGACAAAACTATTTCAGTATAATATCCCGCTGCGGTGGAGCATTGCGCATCTGTATCAGGCAATCTTAAATGACGAAGAGCATGTGGAGCGTATTGGCTATATCACCACGCTGGCCGGATATATTCATTGGCAGCTTACCGGACAGAAGGTTCTGGGGATCGGGGATGCCTCTGGCATGATGCCCATTGATACGGATAAAAAGGAATTTGATCAGAGGATGATCGGCCAGTTTGACGAGCTGGTGAGAGAAAAAAATTATTCCTGGAATCTCTGGGATATCCTGCCAAAAGTACTGGTGGCGGGGGAAAATGCAGGTTATCTGACCCCGGATGGTGCAAAACTTCTGGATGAGAGCGGAGAATTGAAAGCGGGGATTCCCCTGTGCCCGCCGGAAGGAGATGCGGGCACCGGTATGACTGCCACGAACAGCGTAGCGAAACGTACCGGAAATGTCTCGGCTGGAACCTCCATCTTTGCGATGGCAGTTTTGGAAAAAGAACTAAAAAAGGTCTATCCGGAAATCGACCTGGTGACCACCCCGGACGGAAGCCTGGTGGCAATGGTACATGCCAACAACTGCACCTCCGACCTGGATGCCTGGGTGGGACTCTTTTCGGAATTTGCCAGGGCATCCGGAATAGAGATGGATATGAATACAATTTATGGAACTCTGTACCGAAAGGCTCTGGAGGGGGATCCGGACTGCGGAGGACTTTTGTCATACGGTTACCTTTCCGGAGAAAATATAACCGGCATTTCCGAGGGAAGACCGCTGTTTGTGAGATCGCCGGAAAGCAAGTTTAACCTGGCAAACTTTATGCGCGCCCACATTTGTTCTGCTTTGGGAACTCTGAAGATCGGTATGGATATCCTGCTGAAAGAGGAGGGGGTATCCATTGATACGATCATGGGACACGGCGGTCTGTTCAAAACAAAGACGGTGGGGCAAAAACTTCTGTCCGGAGCCATCGACGCCCCGGTCTGCGTCATGGAGACTGCCGGCGAGGGCGGTCCATGGGGCATGGCGCTGCTGGCATCCTACATGCAGAGAAAGGATGAGGGAGAGAGCCTTCAGGACTATCTGGCCCGGAAGGTCTTTGGAGGTGATCAGGGAGTCAGAGTAGAGCCGGAGACCGGAGATGTGGAAGGCTTTAGGATCTTTATTGAACGCTACAAGAAAGGAATCCCAATTGAGCAGGCTGCCCTTGACAGTTTAATTTGAGGAGGCGTGCGAGAAAATTCATATCAATCTGAAAAGTATAAGGACAGAAAATGCGGGGAGATCACGAACAGACTGGTCAAAGAAATATCCGAGCAGTATCTCTACCCCCTGAGCCCCGTGGCTGAGGTAGTGGAGATACTGCTCGGATAGATGGTTCTTATCAGTGAAAACTCTTCATGTATTTGGGCGCGTCTGGGCCGGTCATGAAAAGAAGGTCCAGCACGCTTACATTGGGGGTGAACTCCCCGTGGAGCTGGGGGTATTCGGGATAACCGGAGTAATCCATGTACTCCAGCTCGATACCTGCATTTTCGAAAACTTCATCTACAATATAATCTTTCGCTGCCGGTCCGGACAGATAATAGCTGCCGCCGGCAGATTTTACTAATTCCGCCAGACGCTCTGTCTTCCCGTCCGCCAGAGTGTAGTCAGAGGACCAGGTGATCTTCGTGTTGATCCCCAGCAATTTACAGATTTCAGTGAGAAACAGATGATTAATATGGCTTAAGTATTCCATCTCCCCGGCCTTGCGGTACAGCTCTTCAAACAGCGGCTCGTACGTTTTGAAGTAAGGCGCCTTGGCGTAATTTAGACAGATGGCTTTCCAGTGGGCTTCGGCCCATTTATGGTCGGATACCTTGGTCTCGTTGATCTTCTGAAAAAATTTTCCTTTGCTGTCCACAGGGATGGTGAGCCATTTTACTCCATCCACCGTCTTGATCTGGTTCCGGTTTCTCCAGTCACGGCGGGTATACTGCATGTCATCATAGAGAATGAATTCGTCCACCAGATTGATAATATCAAAATATCCTTTCCAGGGAATATAGTTGGATTGAAGAATAGCGACTTTTTTCATAATGAACTCCTTTAGAACCTTGACGATATTTACCGGGTTCTATTTTACACTTTTTT